>CAMOGQ010000043.1 GCA_946614165.1 uncultured Lachnospiraceae bacterium | reverse complement strand
GGTCTCTCCGTAGACTTCCAGGACCTTCTCAAAGGGGGCCTGTCCCTTTTCATAGCCCTTCACTTCGTACTGGTCCTTTTTTGCTTCGAACTGGGCCCTGACGGCCCGGTCCAGCTCTTCGGCGGTCAGGACCACGTTCATGACGGCGGTCCCGTTTTCTTTTTCTTCAAAAGACTGAATATACATATGGAACGATCCTTCCTTTTTGAATTGCTTCCCGCATTGTAGCACAGACCGGGGCCTTTTTGCCATGGCCCTTTAAAAGAGGGCCATATTTCCAAGAAGACAGTCCTTGGCGATGCCCATGCACTCCCGGAGCATGTTGTTGGGGAGATAGTAGGATACGGAGGGGGCCGCTATGCCGCAGACGCCCGGGATGCCCTGGGCCGCCGCCAGGCGGGTCCCGCGGTAGAGATGGAAATCGTTGGTGATAATGGCAACGCTGCCGGTCCCCTCCGGCAGAAGGGCTTTTGAAAAGCGGATGTTTTCTATGGTGTTGGAAGAATTCTTCTCCAGGATCAGACGGGACTCGTCGATGCCTCTGGAGATCAGATAGTCCCGCATGCCCTCTGCTTCCGTGCAGGGCTCGTTATAGCCCTGCCCTCCGGAGAGGATGCAGGGGATATCCGGATGGTCCTTCAGAAAAGAGGCGGCCGTATCCAGACGGTATCTGAGGATCAGACTGGGGCCGTCTGCCCGGACCTGGGCGCCCAGTACGATCAGGCAGTCAGGCTTCTCCTGCCCCCGGTCTCCGAAGCGGGAGACCATAAGACCGCAGCAGATCAGGATCCACAGAGCCCCGGCCAGAACGAGAGCCCAGAAGGCATAGCGAAATAAGGCGGGGATCCGGATCCAGATCCGGCTGAAAAAGAGAATGGCCAGGATCAGAGCCAGGAGCCCCGCCCCTTCCCATACCATCCAGAAGGAGGTGCCGGAGGCAGTGCCCAGAACGGCCAGGCCGTAAAGCATGGAAAGGAGCCCCAGGGCTCCGAAAACATGAGATAAAAGTCGCATGGTCCGCTTCCTTTCTTCATTTATCTTTGAAACAGTCCGCCTGAGGTCCGGCGGTCTTCTTTATTGTAAGGCAAATCAGAAAAAGGGCAAGGCAGGACATGTTTAGAGGAAGTTATCCCGGGACCAGAAATGTACACGTGTACATTTTCTGCAGCCTGCGCCTGCCGCGCCAGGTGTCTGTTATAATGGAGCCTGTCCGCAGAGACGGACGGGGAAAGGAATCAAAGGATGGAAGAGAGCAGAAAGGGCAAGAGCCCCGGAGGAGCCTGGGACGATCAGGCCCTTACATGGCAGGAAGTGGAGACAGAGCATCTGGCAGAGGACCAATGGATCGATTTCAGAAGAGTGAAATACAGGATGCCGGACGGCAGTGAAGTTGCTCCCTTTTACAATTACAGCAGGAAGGACTACGTGGTCATCGCGGCCAGGGATACGGAAGGCCGTTTTATCTGCGTCCGTCAGTTCCGCCACGGGATCCGGACCTGTACCACCGAGTTCCCGGCGGGAGGCATCGAAGGGGAGGAAGGCCATGACTATGCACTTCCTTCAAAAAGCACAGTGAGCATGGAGGCTGCCCTGGAAGCGGCCAGGCGGGAGCTGAAAGAAGAAACGGGATATGTATCCGACAGCTGGAGACACCTGATCACCATCCCATCCAACGCCACCATAGCCGACAACTACGCCTATGTCTTTGCGGCAGAAGCGTGCAGGAAGACAGCAGGCCCTGACCTGGATGATACGGAGTTTCTGGGGGACGTGCTGCTGACAGAGAGAGATCGAGGGCCTTATCCGGCAGGGCGGCTTCCAGCAGGCCCTTCATGTCATGGCCTTTATGATGCTGAAAGCAGGTTTTTGAGTGTAAAATAGCGGCAGACACCTCTTTGCAACCCCCGGTTGACGGATTGCAAAGGCCGCCTGGTAGCCTGCCATCCCCTTTTTTCGTACAATGCAGGCATAAAGAAACAGACAGGAAACAAATCCCGGAGGTGTCCGGGGCAGTAAAAGACCTGTACAGAAGGGAGAACAGATATGATCCTCGCAGATAAAATCATGAACCTCAGAAAAAAGAACGGCTGGTCCCAGGAGGACCTGGCAGGGATGCTGGGCGTCAGCAGACAGTCCGTATCCAAGTGGGAGAGTGCCCAGTCCATGCCGGACCTGAACCGGATCCTGCAGATGGCGGAGCTCTTTGGCGTCAGCACGGATTTCCTTTTAAAGGAAGAGATGGAAGAGAGCGGAGCCGTTGGGCCGGTCCGGAATGAGATCTCCACCATGCCGGAGGACATAGCGGTCAGGGCCGTATCCATGGAGGAAGCCAGCACCTACCTGAAACTGATCGGACCTGTATCGGACAGGATCGCAGCGGGCGTTTTCCTGTGCATCATCAGCCCGGTAGCACTGCTGATCCTGGGAACAGCCGCAGAGGAAGGCCTGGTCCGCCTGACCGACAACCAGGCGGGAGGCATCGGTCTTGCAGTCCTCCTGCTTCTGATCGCAGGGGCGGTGGCCATCTTTATCATAAACGGCATGAAGACAGACCCCTATGACTTCCTGGAGAAGGAACCCATCGAGACCGAGTACGGGGTGGACGGCATGGTCAGGGAAAGGATGGGAAGATATCAGGACGCCCACCATCTGTCGGTGGTCCTGGGCGTCGTTCTCTGCATCCTGGCGGTGATCCCTGTTACCGTGTTCATGAGCATGGAGGGAAGCGACTTTGCCGGAGCCTGCAGCGTGGGATTTCTCCTTCTTCTGGTAGCGTCCGGGACCTTCCTTCTGGTCAGGACCGGCATGCGCTGGGAGGCTATGCAAAAGCTCCTGGAGGAGGGGGATTATACCAGGGAACATAAAGAGGAGAGCACAAGGAACGCTCCCTTTGTGACCATCTACTGGCTGAGCGCCACGGGGCTCTATCTCCTTCTCAGCTTTCTGACAGGCGCATGGCACAGGACCTGGATCGTCTGGCCGGTGGCCGGCGTCATGTTCGGGGTGCTTGTGGCCCTGCTCAGGATCTTCAGAGGCAGAAGATAAAACGTAATTGGCAGGCAGCGGAGCCTGAAGGCAAAAAAGGACATATCACACCGGAAAGTAAGATTTCAGTGTGATATGTCCTTTTATTAAGCCCAAGACGGCCGGTGCTTCCGGGATCCTTAAGGAGATGACCTACACCGGGAGATCTAAATCTTCCGAAGAAAAAGACTCTGCGGCAGGGGAGAGACGCAGGATGCTTTCCCTGTCCAGCCCTCTGGCGGGGGATCTGCCCAGACGCTCCATAACAGCGGAGACCTTGTCCGCCGTGGTCAGGATGAGACCTTCCCGGTATCTGGGAGGGACTGGCGTCAGGGGCCACATGTGGCGGCGGACCGAGTTCTCGATGATATCGCTGTATTCTTCCTCGCCGATCAGGTCCCGGATGCAGTCCAGGGAATCGACGGGGTGCCTGCCGCAGCATTCGATATTGTTTCGGTATTTCTCATAGCGTCCCATAATGCCCAGATCGTGGCAGAGGGCCGCAACGGTCAGGTCCCGGACGTGGACGGAGATATGGATCTTTTCAAGGACCAGACAGATATAGAGGCAGACCACGCAGACCCCCAGGGAGTGGTCCGCCACGGTCATGCATTTATGGTGGGTCTGTCCGAAAGCCTGGCGGAACTGATCGGAGCCCAGGATATCTTCTCCGTATTTATAAAGAAGGCGTCGCATCTGAAGGGGCATGGCATTTCCTCAAAAACATGCTCGGAAGAGCTGATGAGATAACAGACATGGGGCGCCTGTTAAAATCTGTGCTGTACCCATCATAGACTCCGCGGCATGTGGTTTCAAGAACCACATTCTTAAATTTCCGGGAACTTTCAGGGAAGATTTTATGGGGGCGGGGCCTGAGAGGGCGGATTGAAAGGCGGGTCCTTTCAGTCGGAGCAGCCTCTGCGGCAGATCTTCAGTTAACCACTATGGAAGAACGCACAGGAGGAAGAGCGATATAATAACAGCCGGAAAGAAAGTGTAAAAGGCCAAGGCCATGAAAGGAGAGTTCTATGGAAAAGGTCAGAGATATGGATACTTTCAGGAAATCGGTCCTGTTTGTTACGGCGGCAATGCTCCTGGTCTTTACGGTCCTCTACTGTGTCAGGACCTCCCGCAGGGGATTTCTGTACAGGGACGAGATCTTTGTCCCGGAGGAGGAGGGGACCGGTATGGTCTACAGGGGGACCCTGCAGGGAGAGGAAGCCGTCTTTACGGTGACAGAAGGCAGAGAAGTCGCCCTTCGGCGGGGAGAGAAGGTTTACGGACCCTATACGCTCCGGGAAGACGATACGGCCCTGCCGGAGGGGGAAGCCCCTGAAAATATGACGGGAGCGGAGATCCTGTGCGGGGAAGAGGTGCTTTTCCGGGGCGGCATCCTGCATAGGCCGGGAGAGAGGCTCTGGCTGATCAGTGAAGACGGCAGCCTGGCGGATGCGGGCATTGTGGTCATGGCGGAGGGGCAGGACACAGTGACGTTGGTGGACGGGAAAGTCATAGATCCCATGGAGCCTTCCCTGCAGGAGGTCGCCTGTCTCATGCTGGGACCGGAGCTGACCCATAAGGGAGACTGGATCCTGTATCTTGGCGGCGCAGTCTTCTGCCTGATCACCTGGATCACGGTCCTTTTCGCGGACGAACTTTTCCGTCTGCAGATGTCCTTCCGGATCCGGGACGCCGAATGGGCGGAGCCCTCCGAATGGGAAATGGCCGGAAGGTATATCAGCTGGGCCGCCCTTCCTTTTCTGGCTTTCTTTGCTTTTATGATGGGACTGCAGTAAGCCCCCTTCGGTGTCCTGACCTCTTTTTTTCCGGCATTTTTATTTTTTCAAATGGCAGGGAGACTGTTTCCAGAGCCTTCCCCCGGTTGTAAAATAGATTCATAAAAGCACAGTTTTCCGGGAACTTAAGAGAGGAGGAGGGCGATGAACGCAAAAGACAGATACGGGTACTGGATGGAAAAACTGGCAGATACGGACCCGCTCTGGGGGGAGCTGGCCGGGATCGGAGGCCGGGAGGATGAGATCGAAGACCGCTTTTATCAGGAGCTGGCCTTCGGAACGGCGGGCCTTCGGGGCAAGGTGGGCGCCGGCACCAACCGGATGAACGCTCTGGTGGTGGGCAGGGCCACGAAAGGCCTTGCGGACTATATCCGTTCCTTCGGACCAGAGGCCATGGACAGGGGCGTTATCATCGCCCATGATCCCAGACACTTTTCCCATGAGTTTTCCCTTCTGGCCGCGGGGATCCTGGCGGGAAACGGGATCAGGACCTATATTTTCCCTGACCTTCGGCCCACGCCGGAGCTGGCCTTCCTGATCCGGAAGCTGGGGACGGTGTCGGGAGTTAACATCACGGCTTCCCATAACCCCAGGGAGTACAACGGCTACAAGGTCTACTGGGAGGACGGCTGCCAGGTGTCCAGCAAAGTGGCGGACGGTATTTACGAGAGCATCAGCCGTCTGGATTATTTTGACGACTTCGGACAGATCTCCGTGGAAGAGGGACAGGGAAAGGACCTGATCAGGGTCCTGGGCGAAAAGGAGGACAGAGACTATCTGGACCGGATCGAAAGCCTGGCCATCCACGGCGGAGACGAGATCGATCTGTCCATCCCCCTGGTCTATACGCCCCTGAACGGTGCCGGCTCCGTACCCTTTGCCCGCATGCTGGAGGACAGGGGCTTTACCAACTGGCACTTTGTGGAGGAGCAGAGATATCCCGATCCCGACTTTACCACGGTAGGCTATCCCAATCCCGAGGCGCCCGCGGCCTTTGCCATGAGCGAGGAGCTGGGGCGAAAGGTGGGGGCAGAGCTTCTGATGGCAACAGACCCCGATTCCGACCGCTTTGCCATTGAGATCTTAAGCGATCAGGGAGAGTATATCCCCTTAAACGGCAACCAGACCGGATACATCCTGGTCAACTATGTCCTGGAGGGACACCTGACGGCCGGCACACTGCCCGAAAAGGGCGCCATGGTCCGGTCCATCGTGACCAGCTCCCTTTCCTCCATTATTGCCGAGAGCTACGGGGTCAGGATGTTCGAAGCCCTGACCGGTTTCAAGAACATCTGCGGCAGGATCCCCTTCCTCCACGAGAACGGCTATACCTACCTTTTCGGCTATGAGGAATCCGTAGGCTACGCGGCCTGCGAGGATATCCGGGACAAGGACGGGATCAGCGCCGGCATGCTGGTGGCGGAAGCGGCGGCCTATTACAGGAAGCAGGGCAAGACCCTCTGGCAGGTCCTGCAGGAGATCTACGAAAAGTACGGCTACTTCAACGAGGACGAGCCCAACCTGATCCTGCAGGGGATCGAAGGGGCCAGAAGGATCGGCCGCATGATGGACGCCCTCCGAAGCGATCCCATTACGGAGGCTGCGGGATACAGAGTGGCAAAGACCATCGACTATAAGGACGGCTGGGAGGATATACCGGCATCCAACGTCATGCGCTATGAACTGGAGAACGGGTCCTGGTTCGCCATCCGGCCTTCCGGAACGGAGCCCAAGATCAAGTTCTACTTCTACGCCGTGGCGGACAGCGCCCAAAAGGCGGAGAAGATCAACAGGGAAGTGAAGGAAGCGGTCCTTGAGAGGCTGGAGAAGGTGGAATAAAAAGGAAGGCGGAGAGCTGACTTTTGAGAAGAGGATAATCTCAGGAGGTGTATGATATGTGGACACGGGCGGAACTGAAAACAAGAGCAAAAAAGGCCTTTAAGAGAAACTACTGGATATGCGTCCTGGCAGCGCTGATCCTGGCTGCTCTGTGCGACGGCGCCTTCTCGAGGCCGTCTTCCCAGGAGCAGAATCAGAATCAGAACACAGAAGGCGCTGTCGTTACCATCAATGGCATGACCCTGGATGATCCGAAGCTGCAGGCGCAGCTGGAAAGAATACTGGAAGAGAGAGAAAAGGCTGTTCCGGCACCTGTACGCTTCATGCTGACCAACGCCTTTTCCGGCGTTCTGCCGACAAAGAACGGACCCTCCGGACTTCTGGTGGGGATCCTTGGCGCCGTCTTTGCCTTTCCGGCCCTGCTGCTCACCATCCTTGTCACCAATGTGCTGGAGATCGGCGGATGCAGGTTCTTTCTGAAAAACACCCATGAAAAGGCAGGGATCGGAGAGCTGGCCTTCGGCTTCGGGAACAATTACGGCAATGCGGTGGTCACGCAGTTCATGAGAGGATTAAAGACCATCCTCTGGACCCTGCTCCTTGTCATTCCCGGCATCGTCAAGAGCTATGAGTATATGATGATCCCCTACCTGCTGGCGGACGATCCCTCTCTGACAAGGCAGCAGGCCTTCGAATACAGCCGCCGCATGATGGACGGCAACAAGATGAAGGCCTTTGTACTGGACCTGTCCTTTATCCTCTGGTCCATCCTGGGCGGTCTTACCTTCGGCCTTGTCAACATTTTCTGGACATTCCCCTACAGATACGCCACCAGGGCGGAACTCTACCTGACCCTCAGGGACGAGACCTTCTGATCGTCCCAAAAGGCGGGAAGGGGATCTGAAAAAAGAACCGCAGAAAAAGAAAATCGGGAAAGAAAAAATCTGAAAAAGAAGCGGGCCGTCTGCATTCACCGGGAATGCGGACGGCCCGCTTTCTGTCTTTTTTCGTGTTTCCTACTGGACAGAGATCTCTCCCGCCAGGATCTTTTTATAGTCCGCCAGGTTCTTTTTAAGAAGGGCCGGGGTGTCCAGTTCGTAAGGGCATCTGGAGGCGCACAGGCCGCATTCCACGCAGTTTTCGATCTTCATCATTTCCGCCTGCCAGTCCGGTTCAAGCCACTTGCGGGAAGGGGACCTTCTAAGAAGCAGGGAGGTGCGGGCGCAGTTGTTGATCTTTATGCCCACGGTGCAGGGCATGCAGTAGCCGCAGCCCCGGCAGAAGTCTCCTGCCAGTTCTTTTCTTTCCTTTTCCAGGAAGGCGGCGGTCTCCCTGGTCATTTCGGG
Source organism: uncultured Lachnospiraceae bacterium (assembly GCA_946614165.1). Lineage (GTDB taxonomy): Bacteria > Bacillota > Clostridia > Lachnospirales > Lachnospiraceae > CAG-791. Next base: position 18,401 of record CAMOGQ010000043.1, on the reverse strand, counting down.
GGTATGGTCCATGCAGGAGAGCCATTCCTCCAGCTCCCTTTCCTTCTGCACGCCCCAGATAGGAAGGACATTGTCGTACTGGGCCATAAAGGCCATGGCGGCGTCATAGCGGTTTATAAGGCCGCCGGCCAGACCCTTCATGGCGATAAAGCCAACGTTCTTTTCCCTGCAGAGCCGGACCAGGTCATTTTCCTTTTTTCCGGCCAGGTAGGAGAAGGGGAACTGCAGGGTCTCGTACAGACCGGACTCTGCGATCTCGAAGGCGACGCCGATCTTGTGGGCCGTGGCGCCTATATGGCGGATCTTTCCCTCTGCCTTTGCCTGAAGCATGCACTCGTACATGCCGGTCCCGTCTCCCTCCTTCCAGCACTCGCCCATCTGGTGGAACTGGTATACGTCGATATAGTCGGTGCCCAGGTTCTTAAGGGACGTCTCCAGATCCGTCCGGAAGGCTTCCGGCGTCTTTGCCGCGGTCTTGGTGGCGATATAGACCTGGTCCCTGGGAATCTCCTTCAGGGCTTCCCCCAGCTTTTCTTCGCTGTCGGTATAGGCCCTTGCGGTATCAAAATAGCGGATGCCGCCCTCGTAGGCTCTGCACAGGAGCTTTACGGCTTTCTCTTTTGAGATCCGCTGGATGGGCAGGGCGCCGAATCCGTTCTGGGGTACTGTGATGCCGGTGCGGCCAAGGGTGATCTGTCTCATGGATTTCCTCTTTCTTTTCCGGTGGAAGGGAACGGTGGATCAAACGGGATAGACAGCCCTCCCTTCCCGGCTGCCTGTATTCATCATAACATACTTTACGGAAGGATTCTGTCAGGAATCATATGGAAAAATGTCTTTCCGGCAAAAAAGGCCGATATACAGCAAAAAGAGCATACGGTACGTTTTACGGGCAGGGTATTTGTAGAAACTGCTTAGCAAACTGCCGGGGGAATTGTACAACATGGACAATAAAAGTAGGGGGTTTGGCATGCGGATTCGGCAAATCCGTACACTTCCACATAAAATAAAAAAACTTTTCCATGTATTAATTTATGCCTTTTCCCTAAAATTAAAATTGCTACAAAAAAATGCATAAAGGCAGGGGGCTCCGCTCCGGCGGATTTACAGCATTCTGCCCATGCATAAATCACCTTTAAGGGAGGGTAACATGAAGAAAAAATTAGTAGCTCTTACACTTGCAGCACTGATGGCCCTGTCCATGGCAGCATGCGGCGGCTCCGGCTCCGGCTCCGGCGGCGCTTCCGGCGGCGACGCAGCTCCCGCTGACGGCGGCTCCAGCGCAGCCGGCGGCACTCTGCAGGTCAACATCTGGGACAACAACCAGCTGGCAGGCCTTCAGCAGATCGCCGACGAGTGGTCCGCAGAATCCGGCGTAAAGGTCCAGATCAACGTTGTTGACTGGGACAACTACTGGACACTGCTTGAAGCAGGCGCTTCCGGCGGCCAGATGCCCGACGTATTCTGGATGCACTCCAACACCGCTCAGATGTACATGGAAAACGATCTGCTTCTTCCTCTGGATGATTACATTGCTGCAGACGATGCCATCGATCTGTCCAACTACTACGAGGGCGTCGTAGAACTGTACAAGCGCGACGACAACGGCGTGCAGTACGCTCTGCCCAAGGATCACGACACCATCGCTCTTCTCTACAACAAGGCTATCTTCGACAAGTACGGCGTAGATTATCCTACAGACGACTGGACATGGGAAGATGTCTACGAAGCAGCTGCCAAGATCACAGAAGCAGGCGCAGCCGATGGCGTTTACGGCTATGCTCTCAACAGCTCCAACAACCAGGACGGCTGGTACAACGTGATCTATGATTACGGCGCACAGGTCATCACAGACGACCACAAGGGAACCACCATCGGCTCCGCAGAAGGCAAGGCCGCTATGGAAATGGTCCGCAAGATCCTCACAGTTGCAGCTCCTCAGACTGTCGTTGCCGAGACCGGTACAGATTCTCTGTTCAACTCCGGCCTGGCAGCCATGATCACACAGGGCTCCTGGATGATCAACACTTTCTACACCAACGAGAACTCCGCAAACTATGCATGGGCTATGCTTCCCTACGCTGACACCAACGGCAACGGCGCATGCGACGCAGGCGAAAGATATTCCGCTTACAACGGCCTTGGCTGGGCAGCCTCCGCTGCAACCGCTATGCCTGACGAAGCTTACAGCCTGATCTCCTACTTCTGCTCTGAAAAAGGCCAGAAGGAACAGGCTCAGCTGGGCGTTACCATGGGCGGCATGAAGGGCATTTCCGCTGAATTCGCAAACGCTTTCGAAGGCATGGATGTTTCCGCTTTCACACGCGCTGAAGAAGAAGGCGATCTGTTCTTCCGTCCTTACACCAGAAACACCACCGTATGGGAAGACGCTCTTCAGCAGGGCGGCGCATTCCTTCCTGCATGGCAGGATCCTTCCGATCCCGCGATCATGGAAGCTGCATGCGACAACGCTCAGAAGATCATCGAAGATGCCATCGCAGCTGAATAATGACTGACAAAAGGCAGAATCCTGATACGTCTGCATAAAAAAGTCGGGCCATAGGGTCCCTATGGCCCGGCTTTTTTTCACTTTACTTCAGACAAAAGTTAGTATTACAGGGGAGAAACAAACATGAAGAAAAAGATGACAGAGGCTGAAAAGCGCGAAGCCAGATGGGCATATCTGTTCGTCGCGCCTACCATCATCGGCCTGCTTATCCTCAACTTCTATCCTATCTTCAATACGGTCTATCAGTCCTTCTGCAAGACCGGCGACTTCGGAAAGGGTAATGTCTTTGTCGGCCTTGCCAACTATTCCAAGGTCCTTGCTGCCGGAGAGACATGGCAGTCCCTCTGGAACACCATTAAATATGCCCTGATCGAGGTTCCCTTCGGTATCGTCATCGCTCTGATCCTGGCAGTTCTTCTGAACAAGAAGATCGCAGGCAGATCCTTTTACCGCACCATCTTCTTCCTGCCCATGGTATGCGCTCCCGCGGCTGTGGCCATGGTCTGGAAATGGCTCTACAATACCCAGTTCGGTCTGCTCAACAACATTTTCCACAGCAAGATCGCCTGGATCTCCGATCCCAAGATCGCCTGGATCTCCATCGGCATCATCGGCGTATGGTCCATCATCGGCTACAACATGGTCCTCTTCATTTCCGGTCTGCAGGAAATTCCCGGCGACTATTATGAAGCGGCTTCCATCGACGGTGCCAACGGCCTCAGACAGTTCTTCAGCATCACTGTTCCGCTGCTGAGCCCCACCACCTTCTTTATCGTTCAGACCCGTATCATCGGCGCTCTGACCATCTTTGACCTGATGTTCATGGTCATGGACAAGACCAACGTGGCTCTGCCCAAGGTCCAGTCCATCGTTTACCTGTTCTATCAGTATTCCTTCACGAACGGCAACAAGGGTTACGGTGCGACCATCGTCATGGTCCTGCTGGTATTCATCATGGCTCTGACCTGGATCCTGCAGCAGGCTGAGAAGAAGATCGTCTATCACGCTTAAGGAAAGGAGGATGCAGAATAATGGAAAGCTATGAAGCAAAACAGAGGATGAATACCATCCTTACCCATATCGTGCTGATCATCATGTCTTTCATCATGCTGGTCCCCTTTGCATGGATGATCCTGACAGCGCTGAAGACCAACCAGGAATCCATTTCCGTCAATCCCTTCTACATCCTGCCCCACAACGGCTGGCACTGGGAGAACTTCGGAACCGTATGGAAATCCTATAACTTTATCACTCTTTACAAGAACACCCTGCTGATGATCTTCTGGCGCGTCGTCTGCGCATGTCTGACCGCTACCATGGCCGGATATGCCTTCGGACGTCTGAAATTCCCGGGCAAGAACGCTCTGTTCTCACTGGTCCTGATCCAGATGATGGTCCCGGCTCAGATCTTCATCATCCCCCAGTACCTGATGGTCTCCAACATGGGTATGCTCAACACCATGTTCGGTCTGGTATTCCCCGGTATGGTCACCGCCTTCGGTACCTACCTGTTAAAGACAGGCTATGAGGGACTTCCCAAGAATCTGGAGGAGGCAGCCATGATCGACGGCTGCAACATCGGTCAGCGGTTCACGAGGATCATGATGCCCCTGACAAGAAGCTCCATGGTCTCTCTGGGCATCTTCACAGCAGTCTTTGCTTTCAAGGATCTGATGTGGCCCATGATCGTCTGCACCAATGCCCAGACCACTACCCTGTCCGCCGGTCTTGCCAAGATGCAGGGCCAGTACGGCAGCGAATATCCTACCATGATGGCAGCTGCCACTCTGGCCGTCCTGCCCATGGTCATCATCTACGTGATCTTCCAGAAGCAGTTCGTGGAAGGTATTGCTACTTCCGGCGGAAAGCTGTAAAAGCGTGCATTGGGATATGGAAGCCGAACATTATTCCATGTCAAATGTACGATATTTCAGATAGGATAATGATAAGGACCCGGATATCCCAGGAGGGGATCCGGGTCCTTTTTGACAGACCGGAGAGAGGAAAACGTGTTGAACAGACTGCGGAAGCTTTACCTAAGTGAAAAGGAAAAACTGAAGGGATACTCCCTGCAGGAGAAACTTTCCTATATCGCGGAGTATTACTGGCTCCATATCCTCCTGATCACAGGAAGCATCGCTTTTGTCATTTACTTTGTCTACCACGCCTTTTTTACCGTAAAGGAAAACTGGTTCTACATCACTTTCGTCAATACCCTGCAGGAGGCCGGAGAGGATTCGGCGCTCTGCCAGGACTTTATCGAATACGCGGGCTACGACCTGTCGGAGAAAAACGTGCTCTTTAACAGTGCCTGCTATTTTGACGCGGCCAGAAAGGGCGGCACCAACAATTCCTACTACCAGGCTTTTATCGCCGCCATAGAGGCCGGCGCCATGGACGCCGCGGTGATGGAAAGGGACAATTTCGAGGCGGTAGCCAGAAGCGGCCGCTTTCAGGATCTTTCGGCGGGAGAGGCCGCGGAGCTTTTTGCTCCCTATGAGGATCTTTTCGTCTACTGCCTGCCCTACGACGAGACCTATTCGGAGACGGAGGTCCCTGTGGGGATCGATCTGTCGGGGAGCCCTCTGGTGACGGAATACGGCCTCTATGAGGACGGCTGCGTCCTGGGCCTTTCGGCCTATTCGCAGCATCCGGAGGAAGTGGTCCGGTTCCTGGAATACCTGGGAGTAAAAACACAGGAGGAGAAATGAAGGGAATTATATTCAGATTCTTCAGCAACGACAGCGTCTGGGGCCAGATCATGACCAGGGCCTGGATCCTGATCGGGGCAAATATCATGTTCGTACTGTTCAGCCTGCCAATTGTCACAGCGGGCCCGGCCTTTGCAGCCCTTTACCACGTCATGCTGAGGACCCTCCGGTCCGACGGGGAGATCAGTCCTCTGAAGGAATTCTGGAAGGGCTTTAAGGGAAACTTCCGCCAGGCTCTTGTCTACTGGCTCATCGTGCTGGCCCTTGTCCTGGTAGGAGTCCTGGACATCCGCTTTTCCGTCTATATGGGCGGTATCCTGACCTGGTTCAAATACGGGATCTACCTGATCGGAGGGAGCCTCCTGATCCTGACCTCCTTCCTCTTTCCGGTGATGGCAGCCTTCGGCGACAGCCTGCGGGGCCTTGTCCGCAATGCCTTTTACTTCATCGGGAAAAACCCTGTCAGGGCCCTGCTCATTGCGCTCATTAATGCCGCGCCCATCGTATGGACCTACATGGACCTGCAGCGGCTCCCCCTTTATTCCTTTATCTGGGTGACCCTGGGCTTTTCGGCCTGCGCCATGGCGGTCTCCAGTCTTCTGATCGGAGATTTCAACCGTTTCCTGCCGGCCCTGGACGAATTCGGCAATATCGCGGAGGAAGAAAAGGGACCGGACCTGGGGGACGAACAGATACAGCACCTGCTCTGAGTATTTCACTAAATCGAAGGAGGAAGAAAGATGGCTATTATTTTTCATGAAAGATCCGGAATTTTTCACCTTACCAACGATCATGTCAGTTACCTGATCCGGATCATGGAGAACGGGCAGCTGGAGAATCTTTATTACGGGAAGAAGATCCGTGACAGAGAAGACTTTTCCCACCTGCACGACGAGACCGCCCGTCCCCACCTGTGTGTCTCTCTCCCGGATCCTTCCATGCTGTCCATGCAGTACACGAGGCAGGAATATCCCGTATACGGGACCGGCGATTACAGGACCCCGGCCCTGACCATCCGTCAGGAAAACGGCAGCCGGATCTCGGTCTTTACTTATGAATCCCATACCATACAAAGGGGCAAGCCTGCCCTTGAGGGCCTTCCCGCCACATATACGGAATCAGACGACGAGGCGGAGACCCTGGAGATCCGGTTATTTGACAAAGTAACGTCCACCGCCCTCATCCTTTCCTATACCCTTTTTGAAAGCCTTCCTGTCATTGCCAGGCATGCCAGGATCTGCCAGGAGGGAGATGCTCCTGTCCTGATCGAGCGGGCCATGAGCTGCAGCGTGGAATTTTTAGGCAGCGACTTTGAGATGGTCCAGCTCTCCGGCGCCTGGGCCAGGGAGCGCTATGTCCGCGTAAGGCCTCTGGAGATCGGCCTGCAGGGCGTACAGGGCCTGGCCGGCACCTGCGGCGGCGCCGAGGAGAATCCCTTCCTGGCCTTAAAGCGCCCCCATACCACCGAGCGCCAGGGAGAGGTCTACGGCTTTTCCCTGGTCTACAGCGGCAACTTCCTGGCCCAGACGGAGGTATCTCCCTTTGACATGACCAGGGTCCTGATGGGCATCAGTCCCGAAAGCTTTGCCTGGAAGCTGGAAAAGGGAGAGACCTTTACGACCCCCGAGGCCGTCATGGTCTGGTCAGACCGGGGACTGAACGGCATGAGCCAGGTCTATCACAGGCTCTACAGAAGGCGCCTTGCCAGGGGATACTGGAGAGACCGGGAGCGGCCCATCCTTCTCAACAACTGGGAGGGGACCTACTTTGACTTTAACGAGGAAAAGCTCCTGCAGATGGCAAGGAAGGCAAAAGAGGTGGGCGTGGAGCTCTTTGTCCTGGACGACGGATGGTTCGGGGAAAGGAACGACGACTTCCGGGGTCTTGGCGACTGGTTCTGCAACACGGACAAGATCCCTTCCGGCATCGGCGGTCTTTCCCGGAAAATAAATGAGATCGGCCTGAAGTTCGGCCTCTGGGTGGAACTGGAAATGATCAACATGGATTCCGATCTGTACAGAGCTCATCCGGACTTTGTCCTGCAGACCCCGGACCGCTATGCTTCTCATTCCAGGCATCAGCATGTGCTGGACTTTACCCGTCAGGAAGTGGTGGACCACATCCACGACATGATCGCGAAGATCCTGAGGGAGTCGGAGATATCCTATATCAAGTGGGATATGAACCGGTATATGACAGAGCCCTTCAGCGCCCATCTCGGAGCCGACAGGCAGGGAGAAGTCATGCACCGCTATATGCTGGGGGTCTACAGCCTTTATGAGAGACTGACTTCGGAATTCCCCCAGGTCCTTTTTGAGTCCTGCGCCAGCGGCGGCGCCCGCTTTGATCCGGGCATGCTTTACTATGCGCCCCAGGCCTGGTGCAGCGACGACACGGATGCCAATGAGCGCTGCAAGATCCAGTACGGCACTTCCATGGTCTACCCCCTTTCCATGATCGGGTCCCATGTTTCCGCCGTGCCAAACCACCAGCTGTCCAGGACCACGCCTCTGGAGACCAGAGGAGCCGTGGCCATGTTCGGGACCTTCGGCTACGAGCTGGATCTGGATACCTTAAGTCCTGGTGAGATGGAGACCGTAAAGAACCAGATCATCAGAATGAAGAAGCTCCGCCGCCTGATCCAGACAGACAGCGACTTCTACAGGCTGCTCAGTCCCTTCGAAGGCAATGAGACAGGCTGGATCTGCGTTTCCGGGGATAAGAGCAGGGCGGCCGCCCTTCTGTGCCAGAGGCTGAATAAGGTCAACGCCTCCTGGCTGCGGTTCAAGCTGGCGGGCCTGGAGGAAAATACCAGCTACCGGGTCACCTTTGAAGTCGGCGGGATCACCCGCAGTTTTACGGCCTTCGGAGATGAGCTCATGTATGCGGGCATTCCCGTGGAACGGGAGGATCTGCTCCGTCAGGGCGGAGACTTTGCGGCTCTGTTTTATGAGCTCGAAGCAGATCAAGGCGTTTCCATGATCAGAGGATTCTAACGTAAAAAGGAGGATTTGGATTGAGCAAGAAAGCGTCCAGGACGGTAGTAGGATATACGGAAGAGAAGGACTACAGGTGTCTGGAGAACCTGCAGAGATCTTTTATGGATATCTGCCTGGTCTACTGCGGATACGAACAGAACGAGCCCGGAAGAGTTTTTGACAATCTGCCCAGAGAAAACTATGTGCTGCACTTTGTCAGATCCGGAAAGGGAATCCTCCGGATCGGGGACCGCGATTACGAAATGGGCCCCGGCGATGCCTTTTATATTCCGCCGGGAGTCCACTGTGCCTATAAATCCGACGATCTGGATCCCTGGGTCTATACCTGGGTGGGCTTTGCGGGCATGAAGGCCGAGACCTACGTCCGCAATTCCGGCTTTTCCCTGGAGAACCCGGTCTGCCATATCACCCAGATCGAAGAGGTCTTCGGTCTGGTCAACCAGATCCTGGACTGCCACAACATGGACTATTCCAGCGAGCTGCGGCGCGATGCCTACCTGATGCTGATCTTTGCCATTCTGATTCGCAACCATGAGAGCAGGACTTTCCTGGAGGGCGGGGAAAAGCATACGGACGATCCGGATTTCGTGGTCAAGGCCATCGATTTCATCGAGCACCACTACGAGCAGAACATCCGCATAGGCGAGATTGCCTCTTATCTCGGCGTTTCCAGGAGCCACTTCAGTTCCACCTTCAAGAAATGTGTGGGCTGCACCATCCAGGAGTACATCGTATCCCTGCGTATGAGCAAGGCCGCGGCCCTGCTGCGGGATACCGCCCTGCCGGTCTACGCCGTGGCCAACGCGGTGGGCTATTCCGACCAGCTGGCCTTCTCCAAGATCTTCAAGCAGAAGTTCGACGTCAGTCCCGTATCCTACAGAAAGAATGAACAGGATGTGGTGATCCTGAAACAGAAGGGAGAATTCAAGGACTCCGTTCTCTGATCAAGAGATAATTTGCCGCGGCATATTGCGGTCAGTATGACAGCCTCCGTCAGGTTTTTCGGAATCTGACGGAGGCTGTTGCCATGAGAAGAAGCGTTTTTTATAATAAAACGTATATTAATTCTCTGAAAGCAAGAGCTCATTACAAAAGACAGTTATGCCGGAAAGGACAGATATGTCAGATAAGATCGCCGTTATTTTCCCTGGGATCGGGTATACCTGCGACAAGCCTCTGCTCTATTATGCGGGGAAATTTGCCCAGGAAAAGGGATATGAAGTGGTCCGGGTCCCTTACGGGGGCTTTCCCAAAAAGGTAAAGGGAGACCGCAAAAAGATGGAAAAGAGCTTTGCCCTGGCCCTGGACCAGAGCAGGGAGATCCTGAAAGACCTGAAGTGGGAGGACTATGACGAGATCCTCTTTATCTCCAAGTCCATCGGGACGGCCGTGGCGGCCGCCTTCGGAAAGGAAAAAGGCCTTAAAGTCCGCCATGTCTTTTTCACGCCCCTGAAGGAGACCTTCTCCTTCGGCGTGACGGACGCCGCCGCCTTCCACGGGACAGCGGATCCCTGGGCCAAGGATCAGGATATAGAGGAGGGATGCAGACAGGCGGGCATTCCTCTTTACATTACGGAGGGAGCCAACCATTCCCTGGAAACGGGAGATACGGCAAAGGATCTGCAGAATCTGATCCTGGCCCAGAAGCAGGCCCTTGATTTTATCCTGGGCGGAAGAAATAAGGGGTGAGAGGCATGACCGCAAGAGAAGAGATCCTGGGGATCGAAACAAATATGAAAAAGGTCATGGTTGGCTGCGACGAGGTGATCCGCCTTGTCATGACGGCCCTCCTGACGGGAGGCCATGTCCTTCTGGAGGACCTGCCTGGGACCGGCAAGACCACCCTGGCCAAGACCCTGGCCAGGTCTCTGGATATGACCTATCAGAGGATCCAGTTCACCCCGGACCTTCTGCCTACGGATATCACGGGACTTTCCGTCTACAGCCAGGCCGAGGGGACCTTTACCTTCCGGCCGGGACCGGTCTTTACCAACATCCTTCTGGCCGATGAGATCAACCGGGCCACTCCCAGGACCCAGTCGGGTCTTCTGGAGTGCATGGAGGAAAAGCAGGTAACGGCGGACGGAGCGACAAGGCCCCTGCCCGTCCCCTTCTTTGTCATTGCCACCCAGAATCCCATCGAGACCTCGGGCACCTTCCCACTGCCGGAAGCCCAGCTGGACCGTTTCCTTATGAAGCTGTCCATAGGTCTGCCGGATCCGGAAAGCGAGGTCCGGATCATGGAACGCTTCCTGTCGGAAGGAGTGCTGGAGTCAGTCTCTCCCATAGCGGACGATCAGGTCATAGAAAGGGCCCGGGAAGAGATCCGGTCCGTGACCGTGAGCGGTGACCTGATGCAGTACATAGCACAGATCGTCTCCGCCACCAGAAAGAGGACCGACGTGGAAGCCGGCGTCAGTCCCAGGGGCACTCTGGCCCTGCTCCATGCCTCCCGCAGTCTGGCCTTCCTGGAGGGAAGAGACTTTGTGGCGCCGGAGGATATCAAGCGTCTGGCGCTTCCGGTCCTTGCCCACCGCCTGGTGCTGACAAGACGCTACGGAGCCGGCAGCGGACAGAGGTCTGTTATGGAAGAGATCCTCTCCCGGGTCCCGGTGCCTACGGAAAACTTTGCAGGGGATAAGAAATGATCCTGATCTGGATACCGGTCAGTATACTGATCCTATATGTCCTTTTGAATATGGTCTATGCCAGGCTCTGGAAAAAGGGCCTGTCCGTGGAGCTTTTCTTTGAGGAAAAGGACGCCGCGGAGGGAGATACGGCCACCCTGGTGGAGACGGTGACCAATGACAAGCTCCTGCCCCTTCCTGTCCTCAAGATCACCTTCAAGATGGACCGGGGCCTTGTGGTGGACGAGGACCGCAACGCATCCGTCTCGGATATGACCAACGTGGTGGAATACTTCGGCCTTTCCGCCCATGAGCAGGTAACGAGGCGCCAGCCCGTCCGGGCTCTGAAGCGGGGCTACTACGTGATCCGGACCGCCGGTCTGGTCCTGCCGGATTTCTTCTCCGTGGGGACCCGTCATACCGAGGTCCCCCAGGATACGGCCCTGATGGTCCTGCCCTCTGCTCTGGCCGCAGGGGAGACGGCAGACTTATCCCGCCGGATCGTAGGGGAGATCCTGTCCAGAAGACGTCTCTATCAGGATGTCTTTTCCTTCCGGGGAATCAGGGAGTATGTGCCGGGGGATCCCCAGTCCATGATCAACTGGAAGGCTTCCGCCAGGTCCGGAGACTACATGGTCAATCTCAGGGACTATACCAGCGGCCAGGAGCTGCGGATCCTTCTGAACCTGGAGGTGCCGGCCATCCGCTACCGGGAAGACCTTCTGGAGCATGCCATAAGACTTGCCTATACTCTGGCCGGAGACGGGATCCGGCAGGGAGTCCCTGTCAGCTTTGCCACCAACGGCAGGGACCTGATCACGGGGCAGGAGGTGTCCCTGGAGGCAGGAAGCTCGGAGAGCCATCTGGGGGCCCTGGGACAGGGGCTGGCCCGGGTCTCCCTGGCCTTAGCGCCCAGATCCTTTGATCTGCTTCTTGCGGAGGAAGGCAGAAAGCCTGTTTCCGACCAGACCACCTTCTGCATGATCTCCTCCGGACAGAGCGACGCTCTGATCCGGGAAGCCGCCTCTCTGTCCGCAAAGTGCGGCGGCCTTGTCTGGATCTGTCCCATGGATCTGGATGTGGAACGGAAGACCATTCCTTCGGGAATTACCTTTATACCCGTCGAGGTGAGCCATGTCCTTACAGGAAGCCTCCTCTGAAAACAGAATTGTAAGAGAGCGCATGGGGCTCAGGACTGTCCGGGTCCTGACCGATCTGCTGGTGCTGGAGCTTTTATCCGGCGCCGCCTGCATCCTGACGGAGGTCCCCTTACGGGGACTGGCTTTCTGCGCCCTTCTTATGGCCGCTCTGGCTTTCGGGTCCGATCAGATCCAGCACCGGATAAAGAAGCTTTTCCCCTACACGGCGGCCTGTCTTGCCCTGTCCCTTTCCGTGACGGCCCTCTCCGGCCTGACAGATCCCCTTATGCGGAAGATCTTCGGCGCCCTCTGCCTGGTCCAGGTCTCCTGCCTCTATTCCGCAAGAGTCCGGGGGGCTTATGTATTTGTCCCCATGCCCGGCTATCTTCTTTTCCCTGTCTTTGTCTATGTCGGAGGCATTATTGCGGAAAGAGACGCCCTGAAGGCCCTGGCCGTGGGAGGGGAGATCCTTCTTACCCTTCTTTACCTGGCCTGGCTCAATTTGAAGAGCCTGGAGCATACCTATGTGGCGGCTTCGGAAAGGACCAGAGTCCCCTACCGCAAGATCGGCCTCTTAAACGGAGGGCTTCTGGCCATCTATCTGCTCCTGGCGGGACTGATCTGCCTGGTCCTGACCGGCATTTACAGCGGGGACGACCTGCTGATGCAGCTGCCTCTTCTGGCGGTGCGGCTGGCCGGTCTCGTGATCTATGCCGTTCTCTGGATCTTTTCTCATATTTTTCCTTCTGGAGGAGACAGCGCCGCTTCGGCAGACGGAGGCGGCCCCATGCTGATGCCTGCCGGGCAGGAGCTCTTTCCCTGGATCCATACCCTCTGGTACGTTCTGGAGAGGGTCTTCGGCGTCGTTTTCCTCCTGATCCTGGCCTACGCCTTCTACAGGAGCCTTTACGATTTTTACTATGACTTCAGGGCGGCGGATCCCGAAACGGGGGATACCAGAAAACGGACCGAGACCAGGGAAAAGATCTTAAGAAAGCGCAGGGAAAGACTTTCCCCTCTGGATTTTTCGCCCCGGGCACGGATCCGCAGAGAATATAGAAAATATATCCTTTCCCTTCCCGGAAAAGAAAAAATAGAGGCTTCCCATACGCCGGCCCAGCTGGAGGCGGCGGCCGGCCCCGGGACAGACAGGGAAGAGGAAAGGCAGGTCATTCACGATCTTTATGAAAAGGCAAGATACGGAGCCGGAAAAGTCACAGGGGAGGACCTTCAGAAAATGCGGGCCGCCGTCCGCGGGGATTCCGGCAGAGAAAAATGAAATATATATCCGGAGGATAATGTCTTATATAACAAAAAACAAATAATGGGACTGCTGGATTTTGTTCTGCGTGACATGGAAGATAAAAGAAATCAATGTTACAATAAGAGCATGAAAGTAAACAAAAGCAGCCGGGCCCAGGGGGCCGGAGAAAGAAGAGGGAAGGTTATGAAATTCTTATTTGCATCGGATTCTTTTAAGGGAACTCTTTCCAGCGAGCAGACACAGGAGATCCTGGCCAGAGCGGCAAAGGACGTGTTCGGAGAGGTGGAATACAGCGGCGTAGCCGTGGCGGACGGCGGTGAAGGCACCACCGACGCGGTCATTTCCGCAGAGAAGGGCGAGAAGGTCTTTGTAAAGGTCCACGGCCCTCTTATGGAGGAAACGGAGGCCTACTACGGCGTCTTCGGAGACGGAAAGGCCGTCATCGAGATGGCAGCCGCATCGGGTCTTCCCATGGTTCCCGCAGAAAAGAGGAACCCTCTGAACACCACTACCTACGGCACCGGCGAACTGATCAGGGACGCCCTGGACAAAGGCTATACAGATATTTCCATCGCCATCGGCGGATCTGCCACCAATGACGGCGGCATGGGCTGCGTCAGAGCCCTGGGCGTCCGTTTCCTGGACGCAGACGGCAATGAGCTGGAAGGCTTCGGCAGAGATCTGGAAAAGATCGCTTCCATCGACGATTCCGGCCTGGATGCCCGCATCAAAGGCGCCAGGATCACCGTCATGTGCGACGTTACCAACCCCCTCTGCGGCCCCGACGGCGCCACCTATACCTTCGGCAAACAGAAGGGCGGCACCCCGGAGATCCTGGACAGACTGGAAAAGGGCATGTGCAACTACCGTGATCTGGTAAAGGGCCTCTACGGCATCGACGCGGACCAGATCCGCGGCGGCGGCGCTGCAGGCGGCCTGGGCACGGCCCTCAAGGTCTTCCTTGGCGGCGAGATGAAGTCCGGTATCGACACCGTTCTGGACCTGATCGATTTCAACGGAAGGCTGGAAGGCGTGGACCTGGTGGTCACTGGCGAAGGCCGTACCGACTGGCAGTCCTGCTTCGGCAAGGTCATGCAGGGCGTCGGCGTCCGCGCAAAGGCAAAGGGCGTTGCGGCCGTAGGCCTGTGCGGATCCCTTGGCAAGGGCGCAGAGCAGATCTTTGACCACGGCATCGTATCCCTCATGACCACAGTGGACGCTCCCATGCCCCTGGAGGAGGCTTTAGGCAGAGCGGAAGAGCTCTATTACAAGGGCGCTGTCAGAATGTTCCGCTTCGTCAAGGCCGGCATGGACATCGCCGCCAAATAAGGACAGGACGGAATCCGTATCCATTATAAGAAAAGAGGAAGAGGCCTCTGCTGCAGAAAATGCGGCAGAGGCCTTCTTTGTCTTTTCTTATCCTTTTTCCTGTCCGGAGAGGGCTTCCAGCTTGAGGGCCGCATAGAGGACGGCCGCATCCCGGAAGGCTCTGGGATCGTAGCCGGTCTTTTCGGCAATGCGCTTTAGCCGGTACTGGAGGGTGTTCTTATGGATAAAGAGGGCTTCGCAGGTCTCCTTGAGAGACATGCCCCGGCCGAAGTAGGCGGAGAGAAGCTCCCGGTCACCGTCCTCCAGGGACGCCGTGACCCGGTCCAGAAAAGCCCGGCGGGCGTGGTCCGATACGCTTCCCAGCAGGATCTCCAGGTCCAGGTCTTCAAAAAGGGCAAAGCCCCGGCCGGGCGTCATGCTCTTTAAGCAGAGTCTGGCGGCCTGATAGGACCGGTACTGGCGGGTCAGGGGGCGCTCATCCCCCACCCCGATCTGCAGAAGGCCCCGGAAGCGCTCCTCCAGGTCCCGGAAGGCGGAAAGGCTCTTTTTCAGAGCTTCCGCTTCGGACAGGAGGACATATTCGCCGGGATAATTGAAGGTATAAAGGCAGGGCTCCACCAGGGAAAAGGCCCGGAGGATCTCTGATTCGATCATGGAGAGGTTGGAGGGATTGTACCTGGAGTCCAGCTGGACCACAAGAGTCCGGTAGGGGGCCTCCATATCCCGGATGCCGCTCTGGCGCAGGGTCTCCAGCATGAAAGCCTGGTCTATGTTCTCCTGGTGGATCATGGACCGGATCACGTAGTTGATCCGGGTACGGCGGTTCTGGGATTCCCTGTCCAGATCGTGCTCTTTTAAAAGGAGGGTGGTGATCCGCTGGGCCAGATAGGCATAGCGGCCCGCTTCCTCCGGATCTCCGGTGATGCCGATGACCGCAACGATCTCCCCGTTGTGGCGGATGGGCATGTTGATGCCTTTTCTGGTCCCGGCCAGGGGATCGTCCCTTTCCACTGTGACGGTCTCTCCGCTCTGGGCGGCCTGTTTTCCTGCCGCATGGAAGTCTCCGGTCCGGGAAGCGTCGGTGCTGGCGTAGATGATGCCGTCCGTATCTATGAAATTGATGTCATGATCGCAGATGTTCTTGATGGAATCCACGATCTGCTGGGCTATGTGCCTTCTTACGGGATGGGGCATACAGACCTCCCTGGGATATTCAGACCATGCAGCGGTAAAGGAGCGGGAGCAGGTCCCGGTCGGCGGGCAGCCAGTCCACGCTTTCCAGAGCATCCCTGGAAAGCCACCTGGCGGCCTCGTGTTCCTTCAGGACGGGGGAGCCTTCCAGGATGCTGCAAAGGAAGCAGTCCATGGACAGATGGAAGGCGGGATAGTCATATTCGATGCAGGCAAGGAAGGTATGGGGATCGATCATCAGATCCAGCTCCTCCCGGATCTCCCTGACAAGGGCCTGGCGGGAGGTCTCCCCTTCTTCGATCTTTCCGCCGGGAAATTCCCAGCCGTCCTTATAGTCTCCGTAGCCCCTCTGGGTGGCGTAGATCCTGCCTTTGTCCAGGATCACCGCGGCCGCGACTCTTACTGTTTTCATATCTGCCTCCTTTTTCCGGATCCACAGGCATTATACTCTGCCCCGGGCCGGATAGTCAAAGGCAGAGGGCCCGGGGCCAAAAAGGCAGGAGGATTCTCCGGAAAACGAAGCCGATTTATGGGATAATTCTACTAAAAATAAAAAAATAAAAGAGAAACATTGTGAATTTTTGCTATAATAGATGTTGGAGAGGTTTCCGCTTCCCCACGGCGGATCCCTGTCTTACTTAAAAGATACAAATGCCGCGGCCGGCTGCCCCATCAACGACCGGCCAGGGCATGCAGCTGTACGGGAGGAAACATTATGGCATCTGCAATCTATCAGTGTATTGAACAGATCGGCAGCAAAATCATAGAACACAAGGATTTCCTGACAGAACTGGACCGTGAGATCGGTGACGCCGACCATGGCATCAACATGGCCCGCGGCTACAGTGAGGCCCTGAAGGCTCTTCCCCAGGAGGAAGAGGATATCGGCGCCGTTCTCAAGAAGACCGGCATGACCCTGCTTTCCAAGGTCGGCGGTGCTTCGGGTCCTCTGTACGGGACAGCATATATGAAAGCGGCCAAGGTGGCGGCAGGCAAGAAAGCCCTGACCCTGGAAGACGGAAAGGCTATGCTGGAGGAGGCCATTGCCGGCATCAAAATGCGCGGCAAGGCAGTACAGGGCGAAAAGACCATGCTGGACGCCCTGATTCCGGCCTATGAAGCCCTGACAGAGGGCATGGCAGCCGGGAAAAGCCCCTATGAGTGCCTGGCGGATATGTGTGCGGCAGCAGAAAAAGGCGTAGAGTATACAAAGACCATCCGCGCCACCAAGGGCAGAGCCTCCTATCTGGGAGACCGCAGCATCGGACATCAGGATCCCGGCGCCACGTCTTCCCTCTATACCCTGGAAGCCATCCGTGATTTTGTCAAAGGACTGTAAAGAGAGGCGGGACTATGGTAGGTATCGTTATCGTATCCCACAGCGAAAAGCTGGCTGAGGGAGTCAGAGAACTGGCATCCCAGATGGCATCTCCCGATCTTCCCATCATCGCCGCAGGCGGGATCGATGGCGGGATCGGAACAGATGCCTTTAAGATCCAGGCAGGCATTGAGGAGGCCGACCGGGG
This sequence comes from uncultured Lachnospiraceae bacterium, assembly GCA_946614165.1. GTDB lineage: Bacteria > Bacillota > Clostridia > Lachnospirales > Lachnospiraceae > CAG-791. The sequence goes on along the minus strand of CAMOGQ010000043.1, from coordinate 1,106 downwards.
GGAAGGCGTCCTGATTCTGGCGGATCTGGGAAGCGCCATTATGAGCGCTGAAACGGCCATCGATCTTCTGGAAAGGGAGATCAGGGTCGTGATCGCGGATACGCCCGTAGTGGAGGGCGCGGTATCCGCAGCCGTTACCGCTTCCACAGGCGCGGGACTGGACGAAGTCCTGGAAGCTGCCATGGAAGCAAGAGAAATGCACAAGCTTTAAACCATCAGGAGGGTCATATGAAAAAACTTATAAACGGTGTTGACAATATCGTCGACGAAATGTTAAACGGCATGGTCAAGGCACATCCCGAATATGTGGAGAGAGTGCCCGGCACGGACGTTGTGGCAAGAACAGGCGCTAAAAAGACCGACAAGGTCGCTCTGATCTCCGGCGGCGGTTCCGGACATGAGCCCGCCCACGGCGGCTATGTAGGCAGAGGCATGCTGGATGCGGCGGTGGCCGGCGCAGTCTTTACTTCTCCCACACCCGACCAGGTCTATGAAGCCATCCATGCGGTGGATGCAGGCAAGGGCGTTCTTCTGATCATCAAGAACTATACCGGCGACGTAATGAACTTCGAGATGGCCGCAGACATGGCCAGAGACGAGGACATCGAGGTGGATCAGGTCATCGTGGCAGACGATGTGGCAGTGGAGAATTCCACATGGACCACAGGCCGCAGAGGCATCGCAGGCACGATTTTTGTACATAAGATCGCCGGCGCGGCAGCCGAGGAAGGCAGGAGCCTTGCAGAAGTCAAGGCCGTAGCCGAGAAGGTCATCGCCAATGTCCGCTCCATGGGCATGGCTGTCGCTCCCTGCACAGTCCCTGCAGTAGGCAAGCCCAGCTTCGAGCTGGAAGAGGACGAGGTGGAGATCGGCATCGGTATCCACGGCGAGCCCGGCACCCACAGGGAGAAGATCTCCGGCGCCAATGCCACGGCGGACACTCTGCTGGACAAGATCCTGGCCGAGGGCATCTACGGTGAAGGCGACGAGGTCGCTGTCATGATCAACGGCATGGGCGGCACCCCTCTTATGGAGCTTTACCTGATCAACGATCATGTGGCGGATGTGCTTGCCGGCAAGGGCATCAAAGTCGCAAAGACTCTGGT
>CAMOGQ010000042.1 GCA_946614165.1 uncultured Lachnospiraceae bacterium | reverse complement strand
CGCCTTATTTTGAAGTTCCCCGGCATTTTCTCCGTATAAGAAACCAGGATGAAAAGAAGAGGATAAAAAATATTATGAAGAAGAACTACAGTGAGCCGGCAAACGGATATCTGGAAACGATCAGCAGAGGAATCCAGGCCGTGCGCCGTTTCCGGGGCGGTATGACAGAGGGAAATCTCTCCCGTAAAGAAGCCATAGCCCGTCTGAAGAAAGAGATCGGGGCCGCCGATGCCGTTGTGATCGGGGCCGGAGCGGGGCTTTCCACGGCGGCGGGCTTTATCTACAGCGGAGAGAGGTTCATGAAGTATTTCGGGGATTTTGCGGACCGGTTTGGGATCCGGGATATGTATTCAGGAGGCTTTTATCCCTATCCGGACCGGGAGACCCTGTGGGCCTTTTGGGCAAGAAATATTTACTGCAACCGTTATGTGCCCGCGCCAAAGCCGGTCTACAAAGACCTTCTTTCCCTGGTCCGGGATAAGGACTATTTCGTGATCACCACCAACGTGGACCATCAGTTCCAGAAGGCGGGCTTTGATAAGAAACGGCTTTTCTACACCCAGGGGGATTACGGACTCTTCCAGAGCGTCAATCCCGGGACCCGGAAGACCTATGACAATGAAGAGTGGGTCATGAAAGCCATGGAAGCCCAGGGATTTGTCAGAAATCAGGAAGGCTGCTTCGAAAAGCCGGAAGGCGGCAGAGTTTCCATGAGGATCCCTTCGGAGCTGATCCCCAGATGTCCGGAGGACGGGTCCGACATGACCATGAATCTCCGTTCCGACGATTCCTTCGTGGAAGACGATGGCTGGCACAGGGCCAGCGCTGCCTACGCGGATTTCCTCCGGCGCCATGAGGGGATGCACGTGCTCTTTCTGGAGATCGGCGTCGGAATGAATACCCCTGTCATCATCAAGTATCCCTTCTGGCAGATGACAAACGACAATCCGGAGGCGGTCTATGTCTGCCTGAATTATAACGAAGCCTGGTGCCCCGAGCAGATCGAAGAGAGGTCGGTCTGCATAGACGGAGACAGCGGGGAAGTGATAAGAATGCTCCTGTCCATGCCCAGACAGTAACAGACGGGCCGGAAAGCAGACAAAATCTGCTGCCGGCTCTTTTTAATTTTCCTTTGCTTTCCGGACGTCTGCTTTATACCACGGGTGAAATGAAAACGAAGCCAGGGGATGCTAAAATGGTGTCACAGGCAGGGATCTGCCCCCTGCTTTCCGGTGGTAGCTCAATTTGGAAGAGCGCTGAAAAAACAAATCCTGTCCGGGATTTTAACAGCCATACTTTCGCTCGGGGCGCAGATGTTGCCGGTTCGAATCCGGCCCACCGGTCTATGGGATAGTCTGACAGAGGCAGAAAAAACACCGAATCTGCAGGATATGGGAATTCAGCCCGGGCAGAGGCGGTGCGGGCTCGGGTATTCTTCTTTGCCGGATATCCCCTGTGACAGTATGCCGGCCGGATGATCGGAAAGGTTCATCTGGCCATAAGCATCTGTTTTTTTGCAGTCAGGCTCAGGCCGGGGCAAAGAGGCGGGGAAAAGGGCATGCCCGAATCGGAGAGATGCAGGACGCTTCTTTCCGGGAATGGCTTGTAATGAAGAGGACGAGGGATATATCCTGGAAAGAAATTGAATCAGCCGTTCAATGACAGGCGTTTATGAAGCAGTTAGAATATAGTCAACCGGAGTTGTAAAGGAAAAAACAATGGTACCAGCGATCGACAAGAAAAAGACCGGAGAACAGATCCGGAAATATATGGATCTGCGCGGAGTTTCCGTACAGGACGTTAAAACATACCTTTCTTTAGCCTGTGTTCAGTCCGTGTACCACTGGCTGAACGGGCAGAGTGCGCCCAATATCGACAACCTGTATGCCTTGAGCGAACTGCTGCGGGTCCCGTTGGATCTGCTGGTCGCAGGAAACCGCAGCAATGTACCGGAGATGAATCTGCTTACGAGGGAGATGCGCCTTCAGAGATATTTTTATTTTATCAGTGAGCGTATCGCAGTTTAGATCCATCTCTTCCGAAAGGATTTCCGACCCGGTCTGCCGCCTTCAAAGCGGCGCCGGGCTTTTTTTATGGATGTTTATCTGAATCATGGAGGTGAAAGAAGCGTGAGAAAACTTGCAAGCGTGCAGCGTATCTGGAAAATTGAACCGAACCAGGGTGCGGACCGGATCGAACTGGCCCATGTACTGGGATGGCAGTGCGTCGTGAATAAGGGACAGTTCCGGGAAGGGGAGCCGGCAGTGTATTTTGAAGTGGACAGCTTTCTTCCTGTCCGCCCGGAGTTCGAATTCCTCCGTGCGTCCAGCTACAGAAAGACGGACATACTGGGGGAAGGCTTCCGGTTAAAGACCATGCGGTTCCGGGGAGAGATCTCTCAGGGACTGCTGCTTCCCGTCAGGCTTTTCCCGGATATCCCGGCAGACGCGGAGATCGGCAGGGATGTGACGGAGATCCTAGGCGTCAGGAAATGGGAAATTGAAGAGCGGATCACCACGGGCGGAACCATCATCGGCACCCTTCCCCAGGATATTCCCCATACCGATGAGACCAGAGTACAGGCGGAGCCGGAGCTGATCCGGGATTTTGCGGGACTGGAATATTACATCTCCACAAAGATGGACGGATCCTCCCATTCCGCCGGCATCGACGGGAACGGCTTCCACGCAACGGGACATAACTACGAATACAGGGACGACGGAAAAAGTCCTTTTTACGAACTGGTAAAAGCCATGGATCTGCAGCAGAAGATGGAAGCCTTTGCCGCCCGGAACGGGCTGTCCCTGTTCACCATCCAGGGGGAACTGTGTGCTCCGGGGATCCAGAATAACCGGCTGAAGCTGACAAAGCCTCACTGGTATATATTTACCATCCGGGAAAACGGAAGAAGAGTCGGACTTTCGCGGATGCTGCAGATCTGCAGGGAGCTGCAGCTGGAGAGCGTTCCGATCGAGGAGACAGGGTTTGACCTTCCCGCTAAATATCCTTCCGTAGAGGCTCTTCTGGACAGAGCGGACGGCACTTATCCGGGAGGCGGGAAGAAGGAGGGAATCGTAATAAGGCCCCTGGAGCCGGTTTGGTGCAGGCGGATCAGCGCCCCTCTGTCAATGAAGGTGGTCAGCAATAAGTATCTCCTGAAAAAAGAATAAGGAGTGATCCGGGTGAGAGAAGAAGAAATCCATCTTTCTAAAGAGGAAGGCAGGTACTGCCTTTATATCGGCCATCTGGCGGCGAAGGCCTGCCGGGGAAGCGATATGGAAAGCAAGGCGGAGGCGCTGTGCCTGCGCCTTGAGGCGGAGCTGGGAAAAGCGGAGGAGCTGGGCGTTTCCTTATCTGCCGAAGAGAAAAACAGTCTTTCCATGGCGGTCATGATGTTTGAGCTTCTGGCGAGAGAGAAGTATGGAGTGGCGAAAGACCATTTCCATATGGAAAGCATTGCCATGATGGAGGAAGAGATCCGGGCAGCGGCCGACGAAATCAGAGGCTTTGCGAAGGAGCAGGGCCTGGATACGGCTTCCCTGCAGAAAAAGATCCGATACCGCAGGAAGACTCCGGCCAGAAAACTCTATATCGCCGATCTGCATTTTTATCACGATAACCTGAATCGGCTCATGGACAGGAGAGGTTTTTCAGGTTTTGAGGAGATGAACGACCATATGATCCGTCAGTGGAACGGCCATGTGACTGAGAAGGATGAGGTCTATATTCTGGGGGATTTCTGCATTTCCAGGGGGAGAGCTGCAAATACCATTCTGCAGCAGCTGAAGGGAAAGAAGTATCTCATAGAGGGAAATCACGACAAATTTCTGGAGGATAAGGCATTTGACCGCAGCATGTTTGAATGGATCCGCCCCTATGCGGAAATTCAGGACAATAAGCGGCTTGTCATACTTTCCCACTACCCGGTGTTCTGCTACAAGGGGCAGTACCGTACAGACCCGGAAGGCCGTCCTATGACATACATGCTGTACGGTCATGTCCACAATACCCACGACGAGCGGCTGGTAGATGAGTTCATACGGATCACCAGAAACACCATGGTAAAAACCAGGGTTACATCAAAAAACAGGAGGGAAGGAGTCCGTCCGATCCCCTGCCAGATGATCAACTGTTTCTGTATGTTTTCGGACTATATCCCGCTGACACTGGACGACTGGATCAGACAGGATGCAGAAAGAAGAAAGGTAAAGAAAAATAGCTTTGAGTCTATCTTTCCTTGATGGAGATAATGAACCGTCTTTGATAACACGGAAATTGAATAATAACAATAAAAGCGTTATTATAATAGAAAAACGTTATTGAAGAGAGGGACATATGATCGGACAACTGCAAAGAATACTTGGAATTACAATTTTTTCCGTTGACAACAACATCCCCGGGGGGCTTCCTTTTTATCTCATAAATGGAAGAACTTTCAACAAAATAAGAATTGGCGAAATCCCTGTTCTTATGATAAATATGTCTGCAAATGAGAAGTTTGGAGCGGCAGCTCTTGAGAAGCAGCTTGCAAGATATATGGATGCGGCAGGCTGTCTATGTGCATTTGTGTTCCCAACCCTGCTCAGAAGGCAAAGAGACGTATTAATTGAAAGAGGGATTCCATTTGTCTGCCTGCCTGATCAGGTCTACCTGCCTTTCTTAGGAGTATTTCTTTCAGAGCAGTTTAGAAAACAAAAGACGCTTTCTCTTGTAAAAATGACGCCCTCTGCGCAGGTACTTTTTCTTTATTTTCTATACCGAATGAGAAACCAGCCGGTTGTCAAGAAACAGGCTGCAGAGGATCTTAAAATGACGCGAATGTCGATTACCAGAGCCTCTGAACAGCTGCTGGGTATGCAACTGATCACACAGGAAACTCATGGAAAAGAAATATGGATGCAGGCAGTCCAGGTTGGAAAGGAATATTTTGAACTTGCACGGCCGCATCTCATAAATCCTGTGCAGAGAGTGATAACGTTAGAAAAATCTGAAGCGGTTAATCTGTTTCCGGCTGCGGGAGAGTCTGCGCTCAGTCAACATTCCATGTTAAACAGCCCGCTGATACCGGTGGTGGCAGCAGATAAAGGGAATGAGCTGCTTCAATCGGTAAAGCTTTTGGATGAGAGATGGGAGTCAGCGGAAAGTCTGATCCGGGTCGAGTGCTGGAAGTATGATCCTTGTCTTTTTGTCAAAGAGAATACCGTCGATCCAGTTTCTTTGGCAGTATCGCTGCAAAATGAAAGGGATGAACGTATCCAGGGAGAACTTTTGGACTACATGGAGAATGTCGAATGGTAAATGGAATTGAGACATTTCGGGAGAAATTTAAGGACTATACAGACTGTTATACGGTAATAGGCGGAGCTGCCTGTGAAATATTGATGACGGATGCGGATATGGCGTTTCGCGCGACAAAAGATATCGATATGATTGTTGTTTTAGAAGACCGCTATATGGATTTTGCCAGAGTTTTTTGGGAGTATATTCATGAAGGCCAATACAGATGTGGATGGAAAAACAGTGAGACGGTTCATTTCTACAGATTTACAGATCCTGCTCCGGGGTTCCCTTCTCAAATTGAACTATTTTCCAGGAAACCGGATTATCATGTAAGTGATGAAAAGGAGATCATCCCGATTCATTTTAAAGAAGATATTTCCAGCTTATCGGCAATTCTTTTAAATGATGACTTCTATAACTTTATGCTGGAAGGACGGGAAGTGATAGACGGCATATGCGTTTTAGGTGCGGTCTATTTAATCCCATTTAAGATGTTTGCATGGCTTGACCTTATAGAGAAGAAAGCCAGAGGTGAACATGTTAATGACAGGGACTTGAAAAAGCATAAATATGATGTCTTTCGTCTTTCAGAAATTATTCCCTCTAACAAGACAATCCCTGTTCGAGGACTGGTGGCGAAAAGTATTGATCGATTCATTGAAAGGATTCGAGAGGAACCACTTTCGCTTGCTCAAATAGGATTGAGTGTAACCAAAGAACAGGCGTTGTTTATTTTTAAGTCAATCTATGAAGTGATTCCATGAGTGGCGAAATGGCAGAAGGAGAGCTTTTGAATGTAATGGAAAAATGTCGAATGGTAAATGATATTTGGGCAGGCGGCAGGAAATTGAGCAGCAGTAAATGAAATTTCCCCATACTTAACTCCTCTTCAATTGGAGGATTTTTGGATCTGCGGTATTCTTTAAGTACAGGAGGTGCTTAAAGATGATTGGAGATGTGATCAGAAAATACAGAAAAGAGGCCGGGATGACCCAGGAGGAGATGGCGCTGAGGCTTGGCGTTACCGCGCCTGCCGTAAACAAGTGGGAAAAAGGCAGTACGCAGCCGGATATCTCCCTCCTTGCCCCGATCGCGAGGCTCCTGGGCATCACCACAGATACCCTTTTATCCTTCAGGGACAGCCTGACAGCCCAGGAGATCGCAGACTTTATAAGGAAGCTGGACCGGGACCTGGAGACCAGGCCCTATGCGGATGTTTTCGGGGAGACAAAGAAAAAGCTGGAGGAATATCCTGCCTGCTATCCCCTGATCTGGCAGAGTGCCGTGATCCTCAAGGCCAGGAACAGGCAGGATGAGAGCAGTGAAAAGGACAGCTATGACGCACAGATCCTGGGCTGGCTGGAGAGGTGTCTCGCTTCTGAGGACAGAAGCATCCGGAAGAGCGCCGCAGAGTCCCTTTTCCAGACATACCTGAACCGGGAGGACTACGAAAAGGCAGGATCGTACCTTGAGTATTTTTCTCCGGACGATCCAGAGAAAAAACGCAGGGAGGCGCTCCTTTCCTCCAGGACCGGAAAAAGGCAGGAAGCCTACAGGACTCTTGAGGAACTGCTCTTTTCAGCTTATGGGTTCCTCTCTCTGGTCATGAACGATCTTCGGATCCTGTACATGGAGGACGGGGATCATGAGATGGCCTGGAAGCTTTCGGACATGCAGAGGATGGCAGCAAAGACCTTTGAAATGGGACGCTACAACGAAGTCTCAAGCGGACTGGACGTGGCCGCCTGGGAGAAGGACGTATCCAGAACGGCCGCCATTATGGAGGAGATCCTGGAATCCATAGGAACGCTCGGGGATTTTGCCGGGTCTCCCCTGTACAGGCATATGACCTTTAAGCAGATGGATCAGGGATTTACGGAAAGACTGAAAAGCAGCATGGTCCGGCACATGAAGGACGACGCCTATGCCTACATGAAGGGAAACGAATTCTGGGACAAAATAACAGAGAAGATAAAGAAGGAAAGCTGACCGGGACAGGGCGCTTTCTGCAGGCAGCTGCAGAAGGCGCCCTTTTATGATTTCTTTCTTTGCCATAGAAAAAAGACCTGCCCGGGATCTCTTTCCCGGAGGGCATGAGAAAAGCCCCGGAAAGAACGTGAAAAGACATAAAAGAAAGAGCGGGAAAGAGGGCGGATTTCGATATATCCCGATCTGTGGTAAAATTCCCATAGGACATAAAGGCAGGGCGCAGCCCTGCATAAGATACAGCTGCCGCATCCGGCGGAGGGGAGGATCCATGAAAAAAGCAGGCATCATATTAGATAAGGACTATATCATCGGAAGGATCGACCCGCGAATCTACGGGTCTTTTATCGAGCATCTGGGCCGGGCGGTGTACGGAGGCATTTATGAACCGGGCCATCCCATGGCGGACGGGCAGGGCTTCCGCCGGGACGTGCTGGAAAAGGTAAGGGATCTGGGGGTTTCTGTGGTGCGCTATCCCGGCGGCAACTTTGTGTCCGGCTTCAACTGGGAGGACAGTGTGGGACCGGACCGGCCAAGCCGGCTGGATCTGGCCTGGTTCACCACCGAGTCCAACGAGGTGGGCCTGCATGAGTTCGCCGACTGGGCCCGGAAGGCAGATACGGAGATCATGTATGCCATCAACCTGGGGACCAGGGGGCCTGAGAACGCCAGGGATATTGTAGAGTATGCAAATCATCCCGGCGGCAGCAGGTTCAGCGACATGCGCATCGCCAACGGCCAAAAGGACCCCCTGGGGATCCGGCTCTGGTGCCTTGGCAACGAGATGGACGGGCCCTGGCAGATGGGCCACAAGACCGCCCTGGAGTACGGCAGGATCGCCAATGAATCCGCCAAGATGATGAAGTGGGTGGATCCTTCCATAGAACTGGTGGCCTGCGGATCCTCCAGCTCCGAGATGCCCACCTTCGGAAGCTGGGAACTGACCATGCTGGACGAATGCTATGAGAACATCGATTACGTATCCCTCCACCGCTATTACGGGAACCCCACCAATGATACGCCGGGCTTCCTGGCCAGGAGCATGGACCTGGACGACTTCATCCATACGGTGGTAGCCGTCTGCGATGCGGTAAAGGGAAAGAAGCACTTGAAAAAGCAGATCCATCTGTCCTTCGACGAGTGGAATGTCTGGTACCATTCCAACGAACAGGACAAGGAGATCTGGAAGAGGGAAAAATGGGGGCCTGCCCTTCCTCTTCTGGAGGACGTCTATAACTTCGAAGACGCCCTTCTGGCGGGCAGCATGCTGATCACGTTCCTGAGGCATGCCGACAGGGTGAAGATCGCCTGCCTGGCCCAGCTGGTAAATGTCATAGCCCCCATCATGACCCGAAACGGCGGAGGCTGCTGGGCCCAGACCATCTACTGGCCCTTCCTGCATGCTTCGAAATACGGACGGGGAACGGCCTTGAGGGCCCTGGTGAAATCGCCGGTCTACGGATGCGATGATTACAGCGAGGTACCCCTGATTGACGCCGCCGCCTCCATGGACGATGAGGGAAATGTAACGGTCTTTGCCGTCAACAGGGATATGGCGGAGGCCTTTGAACTGGATATAGACCTCAGGGCTTTCGGAGATCTGAAGCTTGAAGAACACATCCTTCTGCATCACAGTGACGTAAAGGCGGTCAATACGGAAGAGAACCCCTTCAATGTGGCCCCGGTCTCCGGCCCCGGAGGCGTGATCGAAAATGGAAGGGCAAAGATCAGCGTGCCGGCCCTCAGCTGGAACGTGATCAGATTTTCCGCAGGAAACTGACAGGAAAGAAAGAGCTTTGTTTTAAACTGTTGCACTGAATTAATTTAAGAAAGAGGTCCGACCTATGGGTAAGAAAATCATTGCCGTCAACGCCGGTCCCAGAATGGGATGGAACACGGAAATGCTGATCTCGCAGGCTTCAAAGGGAGCAGAAGAAGCCGGCGCACAGGTGCAGCGCTTCGATCTTTTCCGCCTGGAAAAATACACGGGATGCATTTCCTGCTTCGGCTGCAAGAAGGAAAGATTTAAAGGGCATTGCATCTGCCGGGACGGTCTGACCCCCGTACTGGACGCTGTCCGGGAGGCAGACGGTCTGATCATCGGATCCCCCAACTATCTGGGAGAGCTGACCGCCTCCTTCCGGGCCCTCTACGAAAGGCTGATCTTCCAGAACCTGACCTACAACATGGAAACGCCCTGCTGTAATGACCGCATGATCCCGGTGCTTCTCATTATGACCAGCAATGCCCCGGATACGGCCTACGCCTATCTGCTGGAAAACTACCGGCAGACTCTGAGCCGCTTTGTGGGCCCCGCCAGGGTCCTTGTCAGCGGCAATACCCTGCAGCTGAAGGACTATGGCAGAACGGACTGGGAATGGAACCTGTTCGATCCGGAGGATAAAAGGATCCGTCACGAGACGGTATTCCCGCAGGAATGCAAAAAGGCCTTCGAGATGGGCAAGGAGCTGGCAGGAGAGTAAAAACAGAACCCGAATCATTGGAGAAAGTATCTTTTTTCTTTCTCCGGACCCACCGGACATATGTGTCCGGTTCAAAAAACGGCTTTTTCCCGCTCTGTGTCGTGTCGCGGGAGGGGCATTTCCTCTATTCTGACAGTGAAAGGAGGCAGACTTTATGGATCAGATCAAAATCGGAAGGTTCTTAAGGACCCTCAGAAAAGAAACAAATCTGACACAGGAGCAGCTGGCCGAGCAGCTGAATGTCTCCAGCAGGACCATATCCAGATGGGAGACAGGATCCAACATGCCGGATATCAGCCTGCTGGCGGAACTGGCAGAGACCTTTGACGTCTCCATTCCGGAACTGATCAACGGAGAAAGGAAGAATGAGGAAATGAAAGAAGAAATCAGAGAAGAGACCAGAGAGGTCGCCCAGAAGATGTCTGACTACGCGGGAGCGGAAAAAGAGACCATTTTAAAGAACATCAAAAACCTGAGCCTGGTCGGGGTCTGCGCGGTGGCGGGCCTGTGCATCGTCGAAATGATCGGACTTATCGGGAAGGTCCCCGTGGAGGGCATTCTTGAGAAGCTCCGCCTGTACTGCGAGACCCTGTCCTATGTAACGGTCATCATGATCTTTTTCCATGCCACAGGACTTCTCTACAGGATGCAGAGAAAGAACAGAAAAAGCTTTTTAAGCGAACTTCCCAAACCCCTGCTTTTTGTTATTTCTGCCGCTGCGGCCTTTGCAGCAGCCCTGGTGATCAAACTTGTTCTGAAGCAGATCTTCTGACGGAAGATAGATTTTCTAACAGAAAATCTGCAAAGTCCCCCCTGGGAGGGACACACAACCTGTAATCGTTTCTCTTGAGAGGAAGGCCCTTTTCACAAGGTTCCTTCCTCTTTTTCTTTCTTCCTTTCTTCATCTCTCTTTCTTCTTTTCTTCATCTGTCTCTCGTCTTTCTTTTCTTTCTTTCCCCAGGATTGACAGGAAAGGGCAGGATGAGTATAATTACAACAGTTGCAAAACAAGCGTTGCATAACGGCTTTGGGCCGGAAAGGAGGGGACCTGTGCCTCCCAAAGTGAAATTTCAGAAGGAAGAGATCGTTCGGGCAGCCCTGAACGTAGCGAGAGAAAAAGGTATGGATGCGGTGACGGCCCGGGAGGTGGCAGCCTCTCTGAATGTCTCTCCCCGTCCCATCTTTACCTACTATGACACCATGGATCAGCTGAGGCGGGACGTATTCGATATGGCAAAGGAAGAATACCGCGCCTATATCGAAAGGGGCCTGGCCGCCCCCATTCCTTTTCTGGGGGTGGGCCAGCAGTATGTCCGCTTTGCCAGGGAGGAGCCGGAGCTCTACAGGCTGCTTTTTCTGACAAGGCCGGACGGAGCAGTGGGAGGAGCCATGGAAGCCCTGAAATTTACCCAGGACCTGGTGAGGGAGTCTCTGATGCGCATCTACAGGATGGATGCCCATACGGCTGACTGCTATTTCAGGGATCTCTGGCTCATGGCCTTCAGCTTTGCCACTCTGATCGTTACGGAGGACTGCCCCTACAGCGACGAGGAGATGAGCTCTATTTTTTCCGAGGTCTCTCTTTCTGTCTGCAAGGCCTATAAGGAGATCCCCGGCCTGGTGGACGGGACCTGTGACAAGGACGCGATCTTCCGGCAGCTGGTGGAAAAGTAAAAAGGAGGCCTGCCATGAACAGCCCTGAGGAATTTCTGCGCTGTCCCAGGTGCGGGGGAAAGACAAGGATCCGGGTAAGACCCGGGACCGTCCTTAAGGACTTCCCCCTCTTCTGCCCCAAGTGCAGATACGAATGCGTTATTGAGTATGCAAAAGGAAAATTACGGACCGTAAAAATGCCGGATGCCGAAGCCGCAGTGCAGACCTGAAGCTCTGTAAGCTGCGGCTTTGTATCGGGGAATGGAGGAAGCATGGAGAAAAATCTTATGATCGCCGTCTGCGGGCTGGACTGCGGAAAATGCGAGGCCCGCATCGCCACTGTCACAAACGACGAGGCCCTGAAGAGGAAGGTGGCCAGGGAGTGGTCTGAACTGAACAAAGTCCTGATCACGCCGGAGATGATCTGCTGTACCGGCTGCCGCGTGGAAGGCCCCAAAACTCCTTTCTGTGAATCTCTCTGCCAGATCAGGCAGTGCGCCCTTGAAAAAAGCATGGAGACCTGCGGCAGCTGCCACCTGGCGGGAAGCTGCGAAAAGCTTTCCATAATCACAGCACATAACGAGGAGGCCGTCCGGAATCTGGGCCTTTAAAAAAGGAGCGGAAAATGAAGCTGAGACACCTGGGTATTTTCGGAATCATAAGCCTATTTTCCTATACGGCCATGGTCTTTCTTTCGCCCCTGGCCTATCCGGGCTATGACCCGCTTTCCATGGCCATCAGCGATCTCAGTGCGGTGGGAGCCCCCTCCGCGGCCCTTGCGGAAAGACTGAACGCCCTCTTCGGCCCTGCGGCGGTGGTGAGCGTCATGGCGGTCTGCGTGGGCGCAGGCGCCTGCCGGTCAAAGCTTCTAAGGACCGGAATCGGACTTTTTGCCGCCATGGAATGGATCTCTACGGCAGGCTATCGGATGTTCCCCCGGGTCATGGGAGAGGATATGTCTTCCTTTCAGAATGTCATGCACATCCTGGTGACGGTCCTGGTGGTCGTCCTCTCCGTCCTTTCCCTGGCTCTGATCCTTTTAGGAGGAAGGAGGGAAGGGCTCCCTTTCTTAAGCCTGGCGGCGGGCCTGTGCCTTCTTTGCATGATGGTAGGGGCCATGGGAACAGGGATTATGCCGGGAGGCGTCTTCGGTCTCTTTGAAAGGCTCAGCGCCTTTTCGGCGGTGGTCTTCAACGCCTTTCTGGGATTCTTTCTGTGGACGGGAAGGTTTCCGGAAGAAGAGAGAAATAAGTAAAAGGAGAGGGATAAATAACAGTGAAGAAGAAAAAGAGAGGCCTGATCGTCTTTCTCTGCGTCCTGCTTATCCTAGGCGGACTGGGCCTGGTCTGGTCCCGCTTCGGAGGATTCGGCACCGGGAAAAGCGCGGACCCTGCGGAGTTTGCGGCATACGCCGGCTCCATCGAAGATATGGAGATCCCGGAAGGGACAAAGATCATTGCCCTGGGAGAAGCGACCCACGGAAACAGGGAGTTCCAGCAGCTGAAAAAGGATGTCTTTGAGCAGCTGGTGGAAAAATACGAAGTCCGCGCCTTCGCCCTGGAGGGGGATTTCGGCGGCTGCGAATATGTAAACCGCTATATCCATACAGGAGAAGGGACCGCAGAGGAAGCGGCGGCGGCCATCGGCTTTGCTATTTACAGAACGAAGGAGATGGCGGATCTGATCGAATGGATGCGCTCTTACAATGAAAATGCGCCGGCAGGGGAGGATCTTCGCTTCTACGGCTTTGATATGCAGAGGACTTCTTACACCTTCCGTTATCTTCTGGAAGCTGCCGGGGATCTGGGACTGGATACCGCGGCCCTGGAAGCGCTCAGGGACGGGGAGGACATCTCGTCTTCCGCCAGCAGGGAAGAAAAGACGGGAATTTACAGGGACCTGCGGGAAAAGCTGGAAGAGATGGGAGAAGGAAAGGAAACGGATGCGGAAAAGGAGTTTGCCCTGCATCTGATTGACTGCCTCCTGCAGAATGAGGAGCTCTTCAGAGCCTATGAGGAAGCGCCCACGGAATCTAACGGGATCAGAGACAGCTTCATGGCGGAAAATGCCCTGTGGATCCTGGAAAGGGAGAAAGAGAGAGGGAACGATCTCGTTTTCCTTTCGGGCCACAACGGCCATATGCAGCAGTACGGGACCTACCAGGGAGGGCAGGACAAGGTCATGGGAAATCTCCTGGCAGACCGGATCGGAGAGGAAAACTACTATGTGATCGGCACGGACTTTTATAAGTCCACCGTCAACATGTCCCGGTCCACAGGCGGCCGAATGACAAGGACCTTCTATTCGGCGGATCCCCTGGCAAAGGCAGCTTCCAAAAAGGAGATGGATCTGTGCTGGCTGGATTTTGGAAAAGTTCCCGGGGATTCAGTCCTGCGGCAGGATATAGACGGCTATATCTTTATGGGAAGTCTGGGCGAAGCCCCGGGGGACGGGGCAAACGGCATCGTTTACAGTCTTCTGCCCCAGGCCTACCGGATCTGGCAGAGCCCCTCAAGGCTCTTCGACGGCATGATCTTTGTAAGGGAGGCCCATCCCACAGAAATTGAATAGGATTACCTGCGGAAATCATCCGGCGGCAGCGGCGCATTTGCGCCGCTGTCGTTTTTTAAATTGTTTTCGCCGGGGATCAGATATGCCTTTTTAGAATATCATCAAATAAAATATAGTCATTTGCCCTTTCCCTTTTCCTGCGATAAAGTAGGATCAGAAAGAAGAAGGAGGCAGCATCTTATGAAAAAGAAAGCAGCGGCTTTACTTATGACGGTCATTCTTTCTGCGGCGGTCACCGGCTGCGGGTCCGCGGCTCCCAAAGATCCGGAGCCGGCAGAGACGGCGGCTGAGGCAGAGACAGCGGCTAAAGCAGCTGCGGCAGCAGATGCAGAGGCGGCAGAGGAAACCATAGAAGAAACGGAAGAAAATACCGAAAGGGAAGAAACAGAGGGCGGCTCCGGGAAAGAGGAGGCTGCCGCTGCAGAAACGACAGATAATGAGGAGGAAGAAACAATGAAGATGATCATCGGCGATACGCAGGTAAATGTGGCATGGGAAAACAATGATTCGGTAAGGGCCCTTATGGACCTTTGCAGGGAAAAGCCCCTGACCGTGGAAATGTCCATGTACGGAGGGTTCGAGCAGGTGGGCAGCCTGGGCAGAAGGCTTCCTTCCAATGACACCTATACCACCACGTCATCGGGAGACATCGTCCTCTATTCCAGCAATCAGATCGTCGTTTTTTACGGCTCCAACTCCTGGGAATATACAAGGCTGGGACATATCACGGATAAGGACCAGGCGGGCATGAGCGGCCTTCTTTCCGGAGGTGACGTGACCATCACCATCAGCATGGAGGAGTAAGCATGAAGATCCTGATCCTGAACGGCAGTCCCCATTTAAAGGGTCCTACCTCCGACATGGCGCTGGCTTTTCAGAAGGGCGCTGAGGAAGCGGGGCACACTGTCACGAACATCAACGTGGCCCATAAGCATATCCGGGGCTGCATGGCCTGCGAATACTGCAGGGAGAAAGAGAAGGGCGTATGCGTCCAGAAGGACGACATGCAGGAGATCTATCCCCAGATCCTTTCCTCGGACATGATCGTCTTCGCCTCCCCCATCTACTACTTCACTCTGTCAGCCCAGCTCCAGGCTGTCATCCACAGGACCTATGCCATCGACATTCCCGCCAATGTAAAAAAGACGGCCCTGATTATGAGCTCCGGCAGCGCCTACGTCTACGGGCCTGCCATTTCCCAGTACTATCAGTCCATCGTGGAATACTGGGGCGTTGAAAACGCCGGGATCTTTACGGCAAACGACAAACAGAACATGTCCCAGGAAAAGAGAGATGAGCTCTACAGGTTCGGAAAGAGCCTGCAGGCGTAAGGAAAAAAGCGTATGAAATACAGAATCCATCAGAAAACGGGGGACCGGATCAGCGAGATCGGCATCGGTTCCTCCTACATGTTCCAGGCAGGAAAAGAGGAGGCCGTAAAGGCCCTCCGGCGGGCCGTCCGGGGCGGGATCAACTATTTTGATCTGGCAGCGGGCGACGGCAGCACCTTTCCCATCTACGGGGAAGCCTTCCGGGACCTTCGAAAGGATATCTTTTTCCAGATCCATTTCGGAGCGGACTATACCAGAGGGACCTACGGCTGGACCCTGGACCTGGAGACCATAAAAAGATCTGTGGATTCTCAGCTCAGGGCCCTTCATACCGACTACATCGATTACGGCTTCATCCACTGCCAGGACGAAGTATCGGACTGGGAGACTTACCGGGAAAACGGCGTTTACGACTATATCCTGCAGATGAAAAAGGAAGGCGTCGTCCGGCACCTTGGCCTGTCCTCCCATACGCCTTCCCTGATCCGGAGGGTCATGGATGATGCGGGGATCGACATGCTCATGTTTTCCGTCAATCCCGCCTACGACTACGGTCAGGGTGAGTACGCAAACGGCAGCGTGGACGAAAGAGCGGCTGTTTACAGGCGCTGCCAGAAGGAGGGCGTGGGCATATCCGTCATGAAGCCCTTCTCCGGAGGGCAGCTCCTGAGCGCAGACCTTTCCCCCTTCGGAAAGGCTCTGACGCCTTACCAGTGCATCCGCTACTGCCTGGAGAGGCCAGGCGTTCTTACGGTCCTTGCCGGGGCGCAGAGCGTAAGGGAGGTGGAGACCCTCCTCGCCTACTATGACCAGGCAGAGGAGGAAACGGATTATTCCATGATCGCTTCCTTCGCACCGCCTCAGGCGGGCGGAAAGTGCGTCTACTGCAATCACTGCAGGCCCTGCCCCGCAGGGATCGACATCGGCCTTGTGAATAAATACTATGACCTGGCAGCGGCCGGAGACGGCATGGCGCTCCAGCATTACAGGGCCCTTTCGAAGAACGCGTCCCACTGCGTATCCTGCGGCCACTGCGACAGGCGCTGTCCCTTCCATGTCAGGCAGTCAGAGAGAATGCAGGAGATCCGGGCCTTTATGGAAAAGGCCTGAGTCAGAAAAATACGAACCCCGTTCCTTCGCAGCAGGCGTAAGGAGCGGGGTTCTTTGACGCTGATGATCTGTTTTCTCTGCAGGCCTTCCTATTCCCAGCCGTACATCCGGTCCAGGATCTGATAGAGGGCAAGGCAGGGGTCCTCTCTCATGCCGGTGGATCCGCCGAATTCCATGACCATAGAGGAATCGGGTGACTGGGCAAAGTCCTTACCCTCTGCCATTCCCGGATCCCCTGTCTTTACGAAGCTGACCCAGCAGCCGTGCATGGTATCTGCCAGGGCCCTGTCTTCCTCCGTATAGAGCCTGGATCCCTCCGGGATCACGCCGAAGGTGTAGACAAGCTCTCCCGAGTGCCAGCATCCGAGACGGCCGTTGTCTTTGGTGAAGAAATATTCCCAGGAGGGCACCTGGTTTTCCTGTTCCAGACGGTTCAGGCAGTAGTGGGAATAGTTGAAGAAGATGGCCCCGTAGATCTCTGCCCAGAAGCGGGCCGCCTCCTCGTCGGTAGAAGGCGCATAGAGGGAGAGGACCTCCTCCGCGCTGTCTCCCGTCCATCTGCGGACCCTGTCCTCATAGTCCTTTAAAGAGGCGTGGGAAAAGAGAAGGAAGGGGGCGCTTTCCTCTTTGTTGAAGCCGTGGAGAAGGGCGCTTTCGTTGTGGATCCCCTGCTTTCTGAGATGATAGGGGGTATCGGGAAGCACATAGCCGTCTATGGTCACATGGTGCTGGGTCTCCTGCTCTGCCGCCAGTTTTTCGGCAGGGACTTTCCGCAGCTCCTCCAGGGAAGAGCAGCCGTACCTTTCCATCAGAGCCCGGCCGGAAGAGAGGGCCTCGTCAAAGAGCCTGTAGGAATGGGGCGGCTCTATAGAGGAGATGGCAGAGCTTTCCATGACGGCCCGGTCAAAAAGGCCCGCGGCCAGAGGGGATACGCAGAGGGCGTCCACGCAGACAGCGCCTGCGGATTCTCCGATCAGGGTGACATTATCCGGATCCCCTCCGAAAGAAGAAATGTTGTCCCTGACCCATTCCAGGGCTTTGATCTGGTCCAGGAGGCCGAAGTTTCCGGCGGTCCCTTCTTCCTCCATCATTTCTTCCGCGGCCAGAAAGCCGAAGACCCCCAGGCGATAGCCCATGTTTACCACGATGACCCCGTCTTTGGCAAAGCCCTCTCCGCTGTAGTCCGCATACCAGGGCTGGCCGGTCTGCAGGGAGCCTCCGTGAATGTAGACGGCCACGGGGGCCTTTTCCACTTTCCCTGCCGGCTTCCAGATATTCAGATAGAGGCTGTCCTCCGAGGCCGGTTCTCTGTAGGAATCATCCAGGGAGACCCTGTAGTCGTGGTAGCCAATGATCCTTGCCAGGGAGCCGAAAAGGGGAGAGTTCTGCACCTGCATGGACATGGGGGCAAAGGAGTCGCAGGCAAGGACCCCTGTCCAGGGGGCCGGGTCCTGAGGCTTTTTCCAGCGCAGGTCCCCCACGGGAGGCGCCGCATAGGGGATTCCCGCAAAGAGCTCCACGCCGCTTTTCAGTACCACCCCCGTCACATCTCCGAAGGAAGTGGCATAGACATCCGTGACCGCCGGGTTTTTCGTATCCGCGGCCCTGACCCGGCGTACAGGAGGCCGGCTGACCAGGATGGTACAAAGGCAGAGGGCCAGGAAGGCCAGGACGCCAAGGCCTCTCAGGGGCCATTTCCATGCGCCCATATATTTGCGCCCCAGAAGGACCATGCCCGCCAGGGCCAGGACAAAGAGCAGCCAGCCCGGCCAGGTGTTTTTATTCAGTTCCAGTACCGCCCCTGTCAGCAGGCTTATGAAAATCGTAACGATCAATCCGAAAATGCCCATGTCTTATTCTCCTTACACTGATAAGCTCTTTTCATTATAGACGGTGAAAAGGATCTTTTCACAATAGGAAATTTCCGGAAGTTCCATAAAAAATGGATATTTCCGCCTTGACAGGTCCTTTTCTGTGGAGTAACATAATATCAGATAGAAAACAGATGTTGCATAACAAAGGTTGCGAAACTGCATCAAACACGCCAGACGCATAAGGACGCAGAGCGGGATCAGAAAAGATCCTTCTCTGCGTTTTTTTGAACGCGGAACCGGCAGCAAAGGAGCAGAGATGAAAAACAAAGTATTCCCTCTTTCCATGGCCCTTCTCTGGAGCATCGTGTATACAAATGCCCTGGGCAGTACAGCTTTAGGGATCTGTCTGGGCCTTTTAATGGGAATGGTCTTCGGACTTTAAGAGTCCGGAGACGATACAGGGGATCAGTGACGAAAGGAGAAAAAGATGAAAATTTCGGAAAAGAATCTGGTAAAGGGCCTGAATCTGGGCGCCCTTTTCGGCTATGCCGCCTCCGCCTTTATGATCGCGGGCAGCAGCGTTCTTCCCGGCGCTATCGTCATGGGAGCGGCGACGGTCCTGGCCTGTGCGGCAGGGGCGGTCCGGAAAAAAGAAAAGCAGGAAGAAAAGGTATAAGGATCCCATGGCCTGCAGGATCACAGGGGTCTGTACTCTGCAGGAGCCTGAAGAGGATGGCCCTGCCCGAAAGACTCTGCTACAATAAGTGATATACAAAAAAGAGGAATGAACCATGAAAAAAGCGGGAGAAGGGACCGCCAGAAGGCTTCGCCAGTATGCGGGCATTGGGGCAGCGGTCCTGATCTACTATCTGGTCCATGAAGGGGCTCATCTGGCGTATGCCCTCTGTGCGGGGGCCTATAAAGAGATCCTTGTTCTGGGACCCGGCATGCAGGTGGATATATACGCGGACCGTATGAGCAGCACCCGGCTTGGACTTTTCTGCCTGGCCGGTCCGGCGGCGACCCAGGTCTGCGGCTGGTGCCTTACGGCTGCCGCAAAGAGGATCTGCTTAAGTAAAAGCAGGCTCTTTCGGACATGCAGCTACTATGTGACCATGGCCATGCTCCTTTTGGATCCCCTTTACATGAGCCTGCTGTGCGGCTTTTTCGGCGGAGGGGACATGAACGGGGTCAGGCTTCTTATGCCGGAAGGGGCAGCCAGAGCCCTTTTCGGAGGTCTTCTGATCGCGGGCGGCGCAGCATTTATGAGGCGGATCCTGCCTGTCTACACGTCCTCATTCCGGAAGGAAAATGAAGCGCCCTGAAACCGGAAGGAGGAAGGGCCGGGCAGCAGATCTGCGGCCGCATACAGCACAAAGGGAGGTTTTGTCATGGACTACAGGGCCGAGAGGTTTTTTGTTTCGTCCTTTATCAGAAAAGACAGAAGGGAGCGGCTGCTCCTTCAGCTGACAAGTCCTTCCAGGCGGCAGGAAGGCATATCCCGATTCTGCCATCAGGCCTCCGATCTGATCGATCCTTCAAAGATCCTGTTTAAGGGAAAAGATCTGGAGAGGCAGAAGGCCTTTACGGACTTTGTATCCGGCCATAAAGAGACCTGCCTGTGCCTGTCGCCGGATCCCTGCCTGCACGAGCGCTCCCTGCCTTTTGCGGAAGCCGCAGATCTCGCCTTTACGGGCTGCGACGCGGCCCTGGTCATAGGATCCTCCTTTGCCCTTGTGGTGGGAGAAGCCGTAAAAGGGGGCAGAGAAAAGTATCTGCTTTCTGCCGCCGGGCAGAGGTGATAAAAAGAACAAAAGAGAAAAAGAACAGAAGAGAAAGAATACTCCGGGCGCCGCCCCGCTTCCCCGAAAGGGAGCGGGGCGCGCCTTTTCCTTTTCCCTCCGGCACCCCGGATTCATAGGACAAAGAGCCGGAAGTATGTTAGAGTGGAATAAAAGCGGCGGTATGCAGGCAGGAGTAAAGGAGGACGGCCATGCCAAGGCAGAGCGTTTTTGATATGAAACTATCAAAAGTTTATCCCCTTCTGATCGCTAAAGCGGAGAGGAAGGGGCGAACCAGGGAAGAGGTGGACAGGGTCACCGCCTGGCTTACGGGCTACGACATGGAAGCTCTGGATCTGGACGTCACCTACCGGGAGTTTTTCGACAGGGCTCCCGCCATGAATCCCAGGGCTTCCCTCATTAAGGGGAGCGTCTGCGGCATAAAGGTGGAAGAGATCGAGGATCCCCTGATGCAGAAGATCCGATGGCTGGACAAGCTGGTGGACGAGCTGGCAAAGGGAAAGCCCATGGAGAAGATTCTTAGATGAAGGAAAAGAAAATATACGAATACGAGGCCGTACTGCACGAAGATCCTGAAAGCGGCGGGGCTTTCGTGCCCTTTCCCTGGGATATCCGGGAGGAATTCGGAAAAGGAAGGGTGAAGGTCCTGGCGGAGTTTGACCATATCCCCTATGAGGGCAGCATCGTAAATATGGGCCTGAAAAACGAAGACGGCAGTATCTGCTACGTGATCGGAGTCCTGAAAAGGATCCGGACGGCCCTGGGAAAAAAGGACGGAGACACCTTGCACGTTGTCATCCGGGAGAGGTGAAATGTATGTGGAAGTGCCCCAAATGCGGCAGGTCCTTTGAAAAGACGGACCAGCCCCACTACTGCGGAAAACCGTCTACCATAGACGAGTACATAGAAGGACAGGACGAAGCGCTGCGGCCAAGGCTTAAGGAGGTGCGGCAGATCATAAAAGAGGCTATCCCCCAGGCACAGGAGAAGATCTCCTGGTCCATGCCCACCTACTGGAAGGGGAAGAACCTGATCCACTTCGCCGCGTCCAAAAAACACCTGGGCATTTACCCGGGCGGGGAGGCCACAACGGTCTTTGCAGAGGAACTGAAAGCATATGATACCTCCAAGGGGACCATCCGCATTCCCTGGAAGGAGCCGCTGCCCCGGGACCTCATTGGAAAGATCGCGCGCTGGTGTTATGAGACCTATAAGTCATAAGCAGGAGAAAGATATGGCATCGACAAAAGAATATCTGGATTTTGTACTGGACCAGCTGGAAGGCCTTCCGGAGATCGCATACCGAAAGATGATGGGAGAATACATCCTCTACTATCGGGGGAAGATAATGGGCGGCATTTATGACGACCGTCTGCTGGTTAAAAATATCCCTGCTGCAAGAGGGCTGATGCCGGACGCACCGGTGGAACTTCCCTACGAGGGAGCCGCGGGTATGCTGCTGGTGGAGGAAGTGGAGGACAGGGCTCTTTTGCGCGCTCTTTTTGAAGCCCTGCATAAGGACCTGCCATCTCCAAAGAAAAAGAAAAAACTATAAAGCGGATCTCTTTGAACCGCTTTATCTTTTGGGCAGAAGGAGGTAGATATGGCCGTCAGAAGAGGACAGGTCGCTGCAGATACTTTTACCATGGACTACTTTGCTTTCGGAAGGGGGAAAAAGACCTTTGTGATCCTGCCGGGACTGAGCATCCAGAGCGTCTCCGGGGCCGCTGAGGCTGTGGAAGCAGGGTATGCCGCCTTTTCGGAGGAATTTACGGTCTATGTCTTTGACCGCCGTCTGGATCTGCCGCCCGTTTACAGGATCGAAGACATGGCCAGGGATACGGCGGAGGCAATGAGGGCCCTCTCTCTTTCGGATGTTTACCTTTTCGGCGCCTCCCAGGGAGGAATGATCGCCCTTATGATCGCGGCCAGGTATCCCGGCCTGGTCAGAAAGCTGGTGCTGGGTTCCACCTCGGCCCATGTCCCGGAAGACCGGGCGGGAACCCTGAATGAGTGGATCTCCCTGGCAGAGAAAAAGGACAAAGAAGGACTGTACCTTGCCTTCGGCAGGGAGATCTATCCGCCGGCTGTTTTTGAGGCATACAGGGATGTCCTGGCAGAGGCAGGGAAGACCGTAACGGATGAGGAGCTTGACCGTTTTGTCATCCTTGCCCGGGGAATCAGAGGATTCAATGCGGTTAAAGAGCTGGAGAAGATCTCCTGCCCTGTCCTTGCCATAGGCGCCTTTGAAGACAGGGTGCTGGATTCGGACGATACCATGGAGATCGCGGAAAAGCTGGAGCGAAGAGAAGACTTCCGGCTCTACATGTATACAGGCTACGGGCATGCGGCCTTTGATACGGCCCCGGATTACAGAGAGAGGATCTTCCGCTTTTTCACGGAAGAGTAAAAGAGCGAAAGAAACAGCGAAAGGAAGGACTTAAAAGATGATGAAATTTCAGGATATGCCCTATGAAAGGCCGGATGCGGAGGCCCTGAAAAGGGCCTATGAAGCGGCGGCGGAAAAGCTTTTAAAGGCAGGGAACTATGAAGAGGCCAGAAGCGCCTTTCTGGAGGTGCAGGAGGAAGAAGAAAAGGCAGAGACCATGGAGTCCATCTGCTACATCCGCAATACCATCGATACCACGGACGCCTTTTACAACGACGAACTGCTGGCCATCCGTGAGGCGGACGCTTCCCTGATCCCGGTGCGGCAGCTCTACCAGAAGGCCCTTTCGGGCAGCATCTTCCGCAGGGACCTGGAGAAGGAATTCGGCCCCCAGCTCCTTCGCCTGGTGGACGCCTCCCTGAAATCCTCGGACGAGAGGATCGTTCCGGAGCTGATCCGGGAGGGAGAGGTATCCATGGAATATCAGAAGGACTCCGCCGCTGCCTCTACAGAGTTCCGCGGAGAAAAGTGCAACTTCTACGGTCTTTTAAAGCACATGGAAAGCACGGACCGGGAGGAAAGAAGGGAAGCCTTCCTGGCCTGGGCAGGCCTTTACGAAAGCATCAGCGGGAAGCTGGATGCGCGCTATGACGAGCTGGTCTCCCTTCGTGTCTCCATGGCGGAAAAAATGGGCTTTAAGTCCTATACGGACCTGGCCTATCTGAACATGGAGCGCTTTGACTACGGACCGGAGCAGGCAGCGGCCTTCCGCAGACAGATCAGAGAGATCGTTACCCCGGCGGTGGAAAAGCTCAGGGAGCGGCAGAGAAAGCGCCTTGGCCTTGACAGGCTCTTTTTCTACGACGAGACCCTTCTTTTCCCGGAGGGGAATCCCTCTCCCATAGGGACAACGGAAGAGCTGGTGGAAAAGGCCCAGGCCATGTACCGGGAGATGAGCCCCGAGACCGGAGAATTCTTTGATTTCATGGTAAAATACCGGCTCTTTGACTTAAAGACCCGGCCCGGCAAGCACATGGGCGGCTACATGGCCAGCATCCCTGCCTATAAGGCTCCCTTTATCTTCAGCAACTTCAACGGGACCAGCGCCGACGTGGACGTGCTGACCCATGAGGCGGGCCACGCCTTCCAGGGATACCTTTCCATGCGGTCCATTCCTGTCAGAATGATCCAGGGATCCACAGCAGAAGTCAGCGAGATCCATTCCATGACCATGGAGCACTTTGCCTATCCCTGGATGGAGAGCTTCTTCGGGGACAAGGCAGAGGACTATGTGACAGGGCACCTGGTCGGGTCCCTGGCCGTTCTGCCCTACATGGCCAGCGTGGACGAGTTCCAGCACAGGGTATACGAAAAGCCCGACATGGACGCCATTGACCGCAGGAGGACCTGGCGGGAGATCGAGAAGGCATACATGCCCTGGCGGGACTACGACGGGGAGCCCTTTTTGGAGGAGGGCGGATTCTGGATGCAGAAGCAGCACATCTTCCTCTACCCCTTCTACTACATCGACTATGCCCTGGCCCAGATGGGAGCTTCCTACCTTTACGGCCTGTCCAGGACAGATCCGGAGAAGGCCTGGAAGGACTATCTGACGCTCCTTAGGGCCGGCGGCAAGGGGAGCTATTTCGAGCTCCTTTCCCTGGCGGGCATCCCCAATCCCTTTGAAGAGGGAAATGTGGAAAAGTGCGTGGGCCACATGATCAGGGAAGCGCTGGAGCGCTATCAGTAAAGATGCATCCGGGACCGAAAAGGACGCGTCAAAAAAAGAAAAGCACAGAGAAGGATATGTGACAAAGAAGACACGGGAAGAAACTGCAGACCAGTTTCCTTCCCGTGTCTTTTTTTGCATTGTATTAAATTGGGGAGGAAGAGCCCTGTCAGGCCCGGGCCGGCAGGACATTCGGGATTGCCGCCTCCCGGCCCAGGACATGAAGGACCATGAGAACGGCCGCGCAAAGGCTTAAGAGGTCCGTTGTCATGCCGGTAAAGAGGATGCCGTACATACCGAAAATGGAGTTCAGCAGATAAAGAGCGGGCACATAGATCAGGCCCTTATTTAAAATGGAGCAGAAGGTGGCACAGCCTGCCCGGCCTGTTGACTGGAACCATGTGACGGCCGTCTGATAGATCCCGTAGACAGGCCCGGCAGCGATGCTGGCCATAAGGGCGGTGCGGCCTATGGACAGGACCCGGTCATCCTTTATGAAAGCCGAAAGAACCGCGTCTCTGAAGATAAAGCTTATGACGGAAATGAAGAGTCCGGCCACTACCGTTGTCAGAGCGGTCTTTTTCAGGATATCTGCAGTCCTTTCCCTGTTCCCCGAAGCAAAGCTGTAGGAGATGGCGGGCTGCATGCCGATACAGATCCCCATGGCGATCATGGAGTTGAGCATGCCGATCTTTCCGGCAATGCCCTGGGCCGCCAGGGCAATGGGGTCATGGCCGGCCAGAAGGCTGTTGCTCAGGGTCTGGGAAAAGCTCATCAGGATGGCGGAAAATGACATGGGAAGCCCCAGAGCGAAGATCTGTGCCGCGGTGGAAAGACCCGGCAGAGCGTCCTTTATGCGGATGGAATAAGGACTGCCGTTTCTTAAAAGGACGGACAGGATGATGACTGCACTGACCAGGTTCCCGATGCCTGTTGCCAGGGCCGCGCCTTTTACGCCCCAGTGGAAAAGAAGAATGAAAACGGGGTCCAGGAGGATGTTGGTGAAGGTACCGGCCAGGTTTGCCATCATGCTTTCCTTAGCCGCTCCGTCTGCCCGGATCAGGTTCAGAAAGACGCCGGAAAAGATGGATACGGGAGCAAAGCAGATAAAGACGCCAAGATAGTCTCTGGTAAAAGTCAGGGTCGTTTCATCGGTCCCCAGGAAGGCGCAGAGGGGATCCATGAAAAGAAATGCGGCTCCTGTAAAGGCAAGGCCCAGAAGGAGGGAGCTGTAGAAGCAGAAAGCGGAGACCTTTCCGGCCTTTTCATGATTCCCGCCGCCCAGGGCCAGGGAGATGACGGTACAGCCGCCGGATCCGAAAAGTGTGCCGAAGCCCGAAAGGACCGAAAAGACCGGGCCTGCCAGGCCTACGGCGGCGATCATGTAGGGATCTCCCAGTCTGCCGATAAAGAAGATGTCTGCCATGTTGTAGAGGACCATGACTACCATGATCACGATGGCCGGCAGGCAGAGGTTGATAAGAAGCGATGTATAGGTTCCTTCCCTCAGAAGGAGCTCATTTTTGTTTTCATTCGTATTCATGTCTGAAATTCTCCTTTTCTGTTTTTGCTGTCCTGTTTATAATATAATCATAGATGCTGAATTTACGTGCTTCAAGCGTCATTGATTGCGGAGGTGTCGAGTTAATGAACAGGGCGGGGAACGAACGCTTTCAGGAGACGGAGAAGGCTCTTACGGATGCCTTTCTGGAGCTTCTGGAGGAAAAGGAACTTTCGGAGATCACGGTCAGTGAGCTCTGCAGAAGATGCGGGATCCACCGCAGCAGCTTTTATCTTCATTTTGCGGATATCTATGCCATGATGGAAAGGATCGAAGAAGACCTGGCAGACTATTACGGAAAGCTTTTCGGCACCGGCGGGGAGGTCTATGATCTCGCGGACCGGTTCATCCGCTTTTTTTCCTTTATAGAGAGCCATAAGTCCTTTTATAAGGTCTACTGGTTCAGGTCTTCGGACCTTAGGGTCCTGAATGCCGTTCTGAAAGATGAAAACAGAGAGGCTATGAGACAGACGGCGAAAAAGATGGGAATTGAGGATGAAGAAGCCCTGGCCTATCACCAGACCTTTTTCAAGGCTGGTCTTGCAGCCCTGATCGGACAATGGCTGATAAGAGACTGCAGGGAAACGCCGGATGAGATCCTGCAGATCCTCAGAAAAGAGTACAAAGGCAGAAACATATAAAAAGGAACAGAGTTCATATTTGAAAAAGGAAATAAGGTTCCGGGAAAAGGCCGGGGGCAGAGGCGTTTGAATAACTTCTGCCTCCGGCCTTTATGGTCCCTCTGCGGGAATCCTGCGGTCCGCAGAACTGCGGGATTTCCCCGCGCAGCCGGTCTCCTTCTATAGAAGAAAAACAGGATTGATAAAGCACATTGTAAAGAAATAAAAACACCAATTTAGAATGAAAAAGACAAATCCGTGCGTAGGTAGAAGGCTCCCGATTTTTTAAAATTTATTTAACAACAGGCCGTAAGCGGCAGAAGGGAGAAAAAAACGAGTGAAAAAGTAATGAATTCTGAAAAAACTGCAAAAGAAAAAGGTGTACCTTTCTTTAAACTGCTGGCATGGGCAGTGAGAAACGGTTCCACCGGTATTGCAGTCATGA
>CAMOGQ010000041.1 GCA_946614165.1 uncultured Lachnospiraceae bacterium | reverse complement strand
TATATACATCGGCGGAGAGGACGGAGCGCATTACGCGGTCGTCAAATACCATGCTTCCGAAATAATCCGATACTGTTTTCATAGTCTTCACTCCTTTTTATGTGGATTTTTCCCGGAAATAAAAGGAGGCAAAGGCAGCTTTCGTGTGCACACAAAAGACGCCTTTGCCTGTGGTCCGGGTTGGGGGTATGGACCGGCTCCCCCGGGGGGGCCGGTCTTTTCTGAAAAGGAAAAGGCGCCTTTGAGATCATTCCTCAAAGACGCCCTTGCCTTTATGAATCGTGATTTTACAGGAGCCTTTTCTGTTTGTCAACACCTCTTTTTCCAGTTTTTTGGAATTATTTCTCCTGTATTGCGTGCAGAAGCCTCAGCCTGGGCAGCCCGCCAGCCTCAGATCCTGGACAAAGTGATGGTCCAGGGAGCCCCGGTACCGATGTTGTAGGCTCTGGCGAAGGATCCCTGATTGATGGCCAGGGCCATATGGCCCACACTGTTCATGTAGAGGACAGGCATGCCCACCATAACGTCCGCGAAGGACCTGCCGTAGGTGATCCGGTTGATATATACCAGGGAAGGGCCCCGGTAGATGCGGACCTCGGCGTAGTCGCCGAAGGAGATGCCCAGGTCCTGGAACATATCAAAGGGAATGGAGGTCCACAGGGAGCCGAAGCGCACGTCCAGGATGTCGATCTGGCCTCTGACGCTGTCCCCCTCCCTCGAGGCGCCGAAAAGCTCCAGGGAAAGGGGCGGTTCCTGCAGAAGGGGGCCCACCTCTTCGAAGGAGATGATGCCGGAGGCCAGGCGGGCGCCAGTATAGGCGTAGACGTCCCTGCCGTAGAAGGTATAGGAGGTCTCGCTGTTTTTAAGACGGTTGGTCCGCTCTTCAATGAGACGCAGCTGGTCGATCCCCACGAAGGCGGCCGCATGAGTCAGGGTCCCGTTGTTGGGGGTCACAATGTACTGGCCGCCGGAGGTCCTGGCCACCACGCTTTCCCGGCTGGTCCCCACGCCGGGATCTACGACGGAGACGAAGACCGTATTGGAGGGCCAGTAGGGGATGGTCTGGAAGAGACGGTAGGACGCCTCGAAGATGTTGTAGGGGGTGATCTCGTGGGTGATGTCGCTGATGACCAGATCCGGATCCACCGAATAGGCGACCCCCTTCATGGCGCTGACCGCGCCGTCGCAGAGACCGAAATCGCTCTGGAACACAAGAAACGCATGCATGGCAAATCCTCCTTTACGGGCCCTGCAGGCCCAGTCCATTATATACCTCCAAAGCCGCCCTTTCAAATCCCTGCACCTGGGGGGCAGCCCTCCTGCAGTGCAGAACTGGCAGCACCCATGCTTCCGGGCAGCCTTTTTTCGTCCTGCTTCGTCCGTTTATTGGGAAAATCTACTGTTAACCGGTGTTTCGGAACCGGATTTTTGTGTTGACAAAGGAAAAATAAGAGCATATGATGGCGTGCAAGAGGCAATGGCGTCCCTGATGCGGTAAGGCATCAGAGGCGCCGTTGCTCTTTTTTTTGAAAAAATTTGAAAGGAAAGGGTGGAGGCTATGTACAGAGACCTTTCTTACGACAGAGAACATGATGCCTGCGGGATCGGGGCGGTGGTAAAGATCGACGGCCTGCCGGAATACAGCGTCATGGATGACGCCCTCAGCATCGTGGAAAAGCTGGAGCACAGGGCCGGAAAGGACGCTACGGGAACGGTAGGCGACGGCGTAGGCATCCTTCTGCAGATCTGCCACTCCTTCTTTGCGGATCAGGCTCTAAAGCTGGGCACGGACCTGGGGGAAGCCGGGGACTACGGGATCGGTATGTTCTTCCTGCCCCGGGACCCGCTGAAGCGGACCTTCGCCAGGCGCCTTTTTGAGGTGATCGCCGGCAAGGAAGGGATGACTGTCACACTCTGGAGAGAGGTTCCCATTCATCCTGAGATCCTGGGGGACAGAGCAAGAGACTGCATGCCGGCCATCTGGCAGTGCTTCCTGAAAAGACCGGAAACACTGGAAAAGGGTTTCGAGTTCGACAGAAGGCTCTACGTGGTTCGCAGGGAGTTCGAGCAGAGCTCGGAGGATACCTATATCTGCTCCCTGTCCTCCAGGACCATCGTCTATAAGGGCATGTTCCTGGTGGGGCAGCTGCGGCGCTTCTACGAAGATCTGCAGAGCAGGGAATACCTCACGGCCATCGCCATGGTCCATTCCCGTTTCTCCACCAATACCCTGCCCAGCTGGGAGAGGGCCCATCCCTACCGCATGATCGCCCACAACGGAGAGATCAATACCATCCGGGGCAACTCGGACCGTATGCTGGCCAGGGAAGAGACCATGCATTCCGACCTTCTGGAAAAGGACGCCGACAAGATCTATCCGGTCATTTCCGCCTCCGGCTCCGATTCCGCCATGCTGGACAATACCCTGGAATTCCTCTACATGAACGGTATGGATCTGCCCCTTTCCATGATGACCCTGATCCCGGAGCCCTGGAAGAACAACCGCTTCATGTCCGAATCCAGAAAGGATTTTTATCATTACTACGCCACTATGATGGAGCCCTGGGACGGTCCCGCGGCCATCATGTTCACGGACGGGGTGACCTTCGGCGCCACCCTGGACCGGAACGGACTGAGGCCCTCCAGATACTATATTACGGACGACAACCGTCTGATCCTGTCCTCCGAGGTGGGCGTTCTGGATCTGGAACCTGAAAAGATCATTCAAAAATCCAGGCTGACCCCCGGCAGGATGCTGCTGGTGGATACGGCCGGGCACAGGATCATTTCGGACGAGGAATGCAAGGAATACTACGCCTCCGCCTGCCCCTACGGCGAGTGGCTGGACGGAAACCTCATTCACCTGAAAGACCTTGCCATTCACAACCACCAGGTCCCTGTCCACAGCCAGGCGGAAAGGGACAGACTCTATAAGGTCTTCGGCTACAGCTATGAAGAGGTCAGGACCTGGATCCTGGAGGCGGCCCAGAACGGAGCGGAGCCCACGGTGTCCATGGGCCACGACGTGGCGCTGGCTGCCCTGTCGGACCAGTACCCTCTGCTTTACCGCTTCTTCCAGCAGCAGTTTGCCCAGGTCACCAATCCTCCCATCGATTCCCTGCGGGAGAAGATCGTGACGGATACCACTGTCTACATCGGATCAGACGGAGACCTGCTCCAGAGCAGGGGCAGCAACTGCGCCGTGCTGGAGGTCAACAACCCGGTCCTTTCGGGGGTGGATCTTATGAAGATCCGGGCCATGAAGCACAGAGGCTTCCGGACAGAGACTGTCTCTCTTCTTTACTATAAACATACCTCCCTGGCCAGGGCCGTGGACCATCTCTACCTGGCCGTGGACCGGGCCGTCTCTGCAGGCACCAACATCCTGATCCTGTCGGACCGGGGCATAGACGAGAACCATGTGGCCATCCCGGCCCTCCTGGCTGTCTCGGCGGTGGAGCAGCATCTGGTCCATACCAGAAAGAGAACGGCGGTCTCCCTGATCCTGGAGTCAGGTGAGGTCCGGGACGTTCATCAGACGGCCTGCATCCTGGGCTTCGGCGCCAGGGCCGTCAACCCCTATCTGGCCCACGAATGCATAGAGGAGCTGGTGTCTCTGGGACTTCTGGACAAGGATGTCCATACGGCCATCCACGATTATGACATGGCCCTTTTAAACGGCGTGGTAAAGATCGCGGCCAAGATGGGCATATCCACCATCCAGTCCTATCAGTCCGCCAGGATCTTCGAGGCCATCGGCCTCTCCGACCAGGTCATAGACGCTTACTTTACCGGCGTAGCCTCCAGAGTAGGGGGCATCGGTATCCGGGAGCTGGAGGAGGGGATCTCCTTCCGCCACGACCGGGCCTTTGATCCCATGGGCCTGCCGGTGGATCCGGTCCTGGATTCCACAGGCTTCCATAATCTCAGAAGCGGAGAGGGAAAGGAGGATCACCTCTATTCTCCGGAAGTCATCGTTCTTCTGCAGCAGGCGGTCCGGACCGGCTCCTATGAGAAGTTCCGGAAATATACCGCTCTCGTGGACGACGCCCGCCATCCCCACACCCTCAGGGGACTTCTGGAATTCGTGCCGGCAGGAGAGAGCATTCCCATAGGCGAAGTGGAACCGGTGGAGAAAATAGTGAAACGCTTCCAGACAGGGGCCATGAGCTACGGGTCTCTCTCCCGGGAGGCCCATGAGACCATAGCCGAGGCCATGAACCGTCTGGGCGGGAAATCCAACACAGGAGAAGGCGGAGAAGCCGCAGACCGTTTCGGCACCGTAAGGAACAGCGCTGTCAAGCAGGTGGCCTCGGGGCGCTTCGGCGTCACGGAGGAATATCTCTTAAGCGCACAGGAGATCCAGATCAAGATGGCCCAGGGAGCCAAGCCCGGCGAGGGCGGAAACCTTCCCGCCAAAAAGGTCTATCCCTGGGTGGCAAAGACCAGATGCTCCACCCCCGGCGTCCAGCTGATCTCCCCGCCGCCCCACCATGACATTTATTCCATAGAGGACCTGGCCCAGCTGATCTACGATCTGAAGAACGCCAACAGGAAGGCCAGGATCTCGGTCAAGCTGGTCTCGGAGGCCGGCGTGGGCACCATCGCCTCCGGCGTTGCCAAGGCAGGGGCCCAGGTGGTCCTGATCTCGGGCTATGACGGGGGAACGGGAGCTGCTCCCTACAGCTCCGTGCACAACGCGGGCCTGCCCTGGGAGCTGGGCGTGGCGGAGACCCACCAGGCCCTGATCGAAAGCGGCCTCAGGTCCAGAGTGAGGATCGAGACGGACGGCAAGCTGATGACGGGAAGAGACGTGGCCATCGCGGCCCTTCTGGGAGCCGAGGAATACGGTTTTGCCACGGCGCCCCTGGTATCCCTGGGCTGCATGATGATGCGGGTATGCTCCAAGGATACCTGTCCTGTGGGCATTGCCACCCAGAACAGGTGCCTCAGGGACCGCTTTGCCGGGAAGCCGGAATATCTTATGAACTTCATGACCTTCACGGCCATGCAGCTCAGAGAGATCATGGCGAAGCTGGGCTTCAGGACCCTGGAGGAGATGATTGGCCGCACGGACTGTCTGAAAAAGAGAGAACATTTCGACCAGCCCCATGCCGCTACCATTGCCTTTGACCGGATCCTGAAAGAGGGCCTCTGGGGAGAGGAATGCCGCTTTGATCCTGCAAAGTCCTTCGACTTTGCCCTGGAAAAGACCCTGGACGAGCGCTGCCTGGTCCCCTGGTTCAGGGGGGCCGTAAAGGGCAGGGAAAAGAAAGCGGAGATCTCCGTGAAGGTCAGCTCCACGGACAGGACCTTCGGCACCATCCTTGGATCGGAGATCGTGGGCAGGTACGGCAGTGCCTGCGCAGACCTGGAGGAGGACCGCTTCCTGGTCCACTGCCAGGGCGGCGGCGGCCAGTCCTTCGGCGCCTTTATCCCCCACGGGCTGACCATCCGTCTGGAGGGGGACGCCAACGACGGTTTCGGCAAGGGCCTTTCGGGCGGAAAGCTGGTGGTATATCCGCCTGCCGGATCGCCCTTTAAGGCCAGCGAAAACATCATCGTGGGAAATGTGGCCCTTTACGGAGCCACCTCCGGAAAAGCCTATATCTGCGGCATGGCAGGAGAACGCTTCTGCGTCCGCAATTCCGGCGCCACGGCCGTGGCAGAGGGCTGCGGCGACCACGGCCTGGAATATATGACGGGCGGCAGGGCCCTGATCCTGGGACCCACCGGAAAGAACTTCGCGGCCGGCATGAGCGGGGGAATCGCCTATGTCCTGGACAGGGACCACAGCCTTTACCGCAGGGTCAACAAGGATATGGTGGAGCTGGACCAGGTCACGGATAAGTATGATATGGCGGAGCTCAGGGAGATCCTGGGTGACTATACCAGGGAGACCGGATCGGTCCTGGGCAGGGAGATCCTGGAGAACTTCGACAGAGAGATCAGATGCTTTAAGAAGGTCACTCCCAGAGACTACCACAGAATGATCCGGGCCATCAGCAGGTATGAGGAACAGGGCATCACAAGAGAGAATGCGGAACTGGAAGCCTTCAGGGAACTGACAGGTTCGGCCGTCTGACAGGGCCGCCGGGCAGAAAGCAGCAGGTGAAACTATGGGTAAACAGACAGGTTTTCTTGAATACGAACGATGTGACAACAGGGAGATCCCTCCCCTGGAGAGGATCCTTGACTATAAGGAATTCCACGCTCCCTGTTCCGAAACGGTACGCAGGGAACAGGGAGCCAGATGCATGAACTGCGGCGTTCCCTTCTGCCAGTCGGCCATGAAGCTGTCCGGCATGGTGGTGGGATGTCCCCTCCACAACCTGATCCCGGAGTGGAACGATGCCATCTACCGGGGCCAGGACGCCCATGCCCTGGCAAGGCTCCTTAAGACCAACCGCTTTCCCGAATTTACCGGAAGAGTCTGCCCGGCCCTCTGCGAAAAGGCCTGCATCTGCGGCCAGGCGGACGATCCCGTAACGGTCAGGGACAATGAGCTCTTTCTGATCGAAAAGGGCTACCGCACGGGATGGATGCAGGCAAAAAGACCCGTAAGGGAGAGCGGAAAGCGGGTCGCCGTCGTGGGCAGCGGGCCGTCCGGCCTTTCCGCGGCGGATGCCCTGCGGCGCAGGGGCCACAGCGTGACGGTCTTTGAAAGAGAAGACCGGATCGGAGGGCTTTTAATGTACGGTATCCCCAACATGAAGCTGGACAAGGCGGTGATCGAAAGACGAAGAAGACTCATGGAGCAGGAGGGCATTCTTTTCAGGACCGGGGTCCATGTGGGAAAGGACCTGGATGCTTCCGAACTGATCCGGGACTATGACGCCGTGGTCCTGTGCTGCGGGGCCAAAAAGCCCAGGGCCCTGCAGGCGGAGGGCATGGAAGGGACCGGCGGGATCTTTTTCGCGGTGGACTTTCTGACAGCCGCCACGAAAAATCTCCTGGGAACTTCGCCTCTTCCGGCGGAGTATGACGCGGGAGGCAGACACGTGGTCATCGTGGGCGGCGGCGATACCGGCAACGACTGCATCGGGACCGTCATCCGTATGGGCTGCGCTTCTGTGACAGCTCTGGAAATGATGCCGGAGCCTCCAGGGGAAAGGCGGCCCGACAATCCCTGGCCCGAATGGCCAAAGACCCTGCGGACCGATTACGGCCACGAGGAGGCCAGGGCTCTCTTCGGATCCGATCCCCGCCTTTTCGGGACCACCGTGAAGAAGGTCATATCCGAGGGCGGCAGGATCTGCGCCGTGGAGACGGCGGCGGTCTCCTTTGAAGGAGGAAAGCTGACCCTCCTTAATGGCAGCGAAAAGACCCTTCCCTGCGACCTGCTTCTGGTGGCCGCGGGCTTTACGGGAGCAGAAAGGCTCCTGCCGGATGCCCTGGGCCTTGCCATGACAGGCAGGGGCGTGGTCTCCACAGAGGAAGGAAAATATGCTTCCAGCACCCCGAAGGTCTTTACCGCCGGCGACATGCACCGGGGGCAGAGTCTGGTGGTCTGGGCCCTGGCCGAGGGCAGAGCATGTGCGACAGAGGTGGACCAGTATCTGATGGGCTATCGGAACAGCTGAAAAGGAGAAAGCCATGACAAAGTTTGTGTTTGTGACCGGCGGCGTAGTCTCCGGCCTGGGAAAGGGGATCACAGCGGCTTCCCTGGGAAGACTTCTGAAGATGCGGGGCCTGAAGGTGGCCTCCCAGAAGCTGGACCCATATATGAACGTGGATCCGGGGACCATGAGTCCCTTCCAGCACGGGGAGGTCTTCGTGACCGACGACGGGGCGGAAACGGACCTGGACCTGGGCCACTATGAGCGCTTCATCGACGAGGACCTGACCCGCTATTCCAACCTGACCAGCGGCAGGGTCTACTGGAATGTCTTAAACCGGGAGCGCAGGGGAGAATATCTGGGCCAGACCGTTCAGGTCATTCCCCACATCACGGACGAGATAAAGCATTTCATCTATGCCGGAGCTGAAAAGTCCGGGGCGGATGTCCTGATCACGGAGATCGGCGGCACCATAGGCGACATAGAGGGCCAGCCCTTCATCGAAGCCATCCGCCAGATCTCCCTGGAGCAGGGAAAGGAGAAGTGCCTTTTTATCCATGTCACCCTGGTCCCCTATCTGTCCGGATCCTTCGAACTCAAGACCAAGCCCACCCAGCATTCGGTCAAAGAGCTCCAGGGTATGGGGATCCATCCGGATATCGTGGTCTGCCGGACGGACCGGCCCCTGGATCAGTCCGTCCGGGACAAGATCGCCCTCTTCTGCAACGTGGACAGAGACTGCGTGATCGAGAACGATACCATGCCCTGTCTCTATGAAGCCCCTCTCATGCTCCACAGCCACGGCCTGGACACGGCCGTCTGCAGAAAGCTGGGCCTGGAGGGACAGATGGAGGGCCTTGGAAGCTGGGAGGAGATGGTGGAAAGGATCCACTCCCTTTCCCGTCATGTGAAGATCGCCATCGTGGGCAAGTATGTCGGACTGCACGATTCCTACCTGTCGGTCAGGGAAGCCCTCTATCACGGGGGCTATGAGAACGATGCGGAGGTGGAGGTCCTCTGGATCGACTCCGAGACCCTGACCCCCGGGAACATGGAAGAGGTCCTGGGGGAGGCAGACGGCATCCTGGTGCCGGGCGGCTTCGGGATCCGGGGAATCGAGGGCATGGTCCTGGCCTGTCAGTACGCCAGAGAGCGAAAGGTCCCCTATTTCGGGATCTGCCTGGGTATGCAGGTCTGCGTCATCGAATATGCCCGCAATGTTCTGGGCCTTGGGGACGCTAATTCCAGAGAATTCGATCCGGAGAGCAGAAACTGCGTCATCGACCTGATGGAAGAGCAGCTGAAGGTCCTTCAGAAGGGCGGGACCATGCGGCTGGGGGCCTATCCATGCAGGATCCTTCCCGGCACTCTGATGGAAAAAATCTACGGAGAATCCTCCGTATCGGAGCGGCACAGACACCGCTATGAGTATGCCAACGTCTACAGAAGGGATCTGGAGGCGGCAGGACTTAAGGTATGCGGCACCTCTCCGGACGGAAAGCTGGTGGAAGCCGTGGAGGCGGAAGGGACCCCCTTCCACCTGGGCGTCCAGTTCCATCCCGAATTTAAGTCCAGGCCCGACAGGGCCCATCCCATCTTCCGTGACTTTATAAAGGAGGCTCTCCATGGCCGTTCATGAGGAATGCGGGGTCTTCGGGATCGCCGGCCCCTTTCACCCTTCCATAGCCAGGGACGTCTGCCGGGGCCTGTATGCCCTGCAGCACCGGGGGCAGGAGAGCTGCGGCATAGTGGTAAACGATGACGGGGTCTTTGCCTCCTGCAGAGATCTGGGACTTCTGGCAGAAGTCTTTACGGACGGGGCGCTTTCCTCCCTGTCGGGAGGATCCATGGCCATAGGCCATGTGCGCTACGCCACCACAGGCAGCAATGTGAGGGAAAATATCCAGCCCATGACGGTCCGGCATCAGAAGGGGAACCTGGCCCTGGCCCACAACGGAAACCTGATCAATTCTCTGGAACTGAGGGATTCGCTGGAGCTTTCGGGAGCCATCTTTCATTCCACTTCCGATACGGAGACCATCTGCTGCATGATCACCAGAGAGAGGCTCACGGCTTCCTGCATCGAAGAGGCAGTGCTCAGAGCCCTTTATGCCCTGAAAGGCGCCTTCAGCCTGGCCATGATGTCTTCCTCAAAGCTGATCGCGGTGCGGGATCCCCATGGATTCAGGCCCCTGTGCTACGGGAAGAGAGAGGACGGGACCTTTGTCGTTGCTTCGGAAAGCTGTGCCCTGGAAGCCGTGGGCGCGGCCTTTGTCCGGGACATTGCTCCGGGAGAAATGCTGGTCTTTTCCGCAGACAGGCCGGGCTCTGAGCCCGTATCCTGCAGGGACCTGTGCGGCAGGACCCCTTTCCCCTGCATTTTTGAATACATCTATTTTGCAAGACCCGACTCCGTGATCGACGGGAAAAGCGTTCATGAGGCCAGGATCAGAGCGGGCAGGATCCTGGCCAGGGAATACCCCGTTCAGGCGGATGTGGTGGCGGGCGTTCCGGATTCCGGGCTTTCGGCGGCCATGGGATACGCCTGGGAGAGCGGCATTCCCCTGGGCATGGCCCTTGTCAAGAACAAATATGTGGGAAGATCCTTTATCCTGCCCTCTCAGGAGAAGCGGACGGATGCGGTGAGGCTTAAACTCAGTCCCATCCGCAGCGTGGTCGAAGGAAAGAGCCTGGTTCTGATCGACGACTCCATTGTCCGGGGCACCACGATCCGCAGGATCATCGCCATGCTGCGGGAGGCGGGGGCCAGGCAGATCCACCTGCGGATCTCCGCCCCTCCCTTCCGTCATCCCTGCTTTTACGGGGTGGACATAGACTCTGAAAAGTCTCTGATCGCCGGCCGCTGCAGAGAAGAGGAGATAGCAGAGCTGGTGGGAGCGGATTCGCTGGGCTTTCTTCCTATTGAGGGCCTGGGGGAAATGAGCGGGTGCAGCTCCTTCTGCAGCGCATGCTTTGACGGGAACTATCCCGCCGGGGTGCCCCTGGATCCCAGGAAGGACAGATTTGAAAGAAGACTCTCGGAGGTTTCGAGATGATTTACAGAGGAAACGAGCGAAAGCTGGTCCTGTGGGACGGCAGCGAATATCTGGGCATGGGCTTCGGAGAGGACAGGGGATCCAGGGTCTGCGAACTGGTCTTCAATACCTCGCCCGTGGGCTATCAGGAGATTCTTTCGGATCCTTCCTATACGGACCAGTTCGTGGTCATGGCCTATCCCCTGATCGGCAGTTACGGGATGAGCAGAGAGGACTACGAGAGCCGCCGTCCCAGTCTTGGGGGCATGATCGTGCGGGACTACAATGATGAACCTTCCAACTTCCGCTCTTCGGATACCCTGTCCCATGTCATGAAGGACCTGGGGATCTTTGGACTTACAGGGCCGGATACCAGACAGCTGGTCCGGAAGGTACGCAGGGAAGGGACCGGAAAAGCCCTGATCACAGATGCGGGAACGCCCCGGGAGGAGTGCATGAAGCTTCTGTCGGAAACAGTCCTTCCCGGAGATGCCGTCTCCAGAGTCAGCAGAAAGTGGAGGGAAAACTATATCTGTCCGAATGAACGCTTCCGGGTGGCCGCCATAGACCTTGGCATGAAGGAAAATATCATCCGGTCCTTCCTTGCAAGGGGCTGCAGCGTCAGCGTCTTTCCCTGGAACGCCCGGGAGGAGGAAGTCATGGCGGAGCGGCCGGACGGGGTCTTTTTATCCAACGGACCGGGAGATCCCAGGGACGCTGCAGAGGCCGTCTCCCTGGTCAGAAAGCTGCGGGGAAAGGTCCCCGTCTTCGGGATCTGCCTGGGCCACCAGATCATTTCCCTGGCCCTGGGGGCCTCCACCTACAAGCTGAAATTCGGACACAGGGGCGGCAACCACCCTGTCAGGAACCTTCTGACCGGAAGGATCGAGATCACTTCCCAGAACCATTCCTATGCGGTGGAAGAGGCCTCCCTTGCGGGGACGGGCCTTAGGGTGACCCACAGAAATCTTCTGGACGGCACCGTGGAGGGAGTCATGTGCCGGGAGGAGAGGATCTTCTGCGTCCAGTACCATCCCGAAAGCTCTCCGGGGCCCCATGACAGCGCTTATCTCTTCGATGAATTCATAAAGCTGATGGAAGAATAAAGGTCCGCTCCGGGAAAAGCGGAAGGCACTTTTCCATCCGGCAGGGAGGCAGGAGTCAGAAACCATGCCAAAAAGAACAGATATCAGAAAAATACTTGTGATCGGCTCCGGCCCCATCGTCATCGGACAGGCGGCGGAGTTCGACTATGCGGGGACCCAGGCCTGTCTGGCCCTGAAGGAAGAGGGCTACCAGGTCATTCTCTGCAACTCCAACCCGGCCACCATCATGACGGACAAGTCCGTGGCGGACCGGATCTACATGGAGCCTCTGACCCTGGAATTCATGGCCAGGATCATAAGGACGGAGCGGCCGGACGCTGTCCTGCCCGGCATAGGGGGCCAGACAGGCCTCAACCTGGCCATGCAGCTGGAAAAGAAGGGGATCCTTCGTGAGTGCGGCTGCATGCTTCTGGGAACAGACTCGGCCTCCATAGAGATGGCCGAGGACAGGGAAGCCTTCAGAGACCTTTGCAGGAAGCTGAATGAGCCTGTCCTTCCCTCCGTCGTGGTGCGAAGCCTGGAGGAAGGAAAAGAGGCGGCCAGGGAGATCGGCTACCCCCTGGTCCTTCGCCCCGCCTTTACCCTGGGCGGAACAGGAGGGGGCTTTGCGGACTGTGAGGAAGAACTGATACCCCTCCTTGAGGCCGGTCTGGATCTTTCTCCCGTGGGAGAGGTCCTGGTGGAAAAGAGCGTCAAAGGCTATAAGGAAATAGAATTTGAGGTCATGCGGGATTCGGCCGATACGGCTATCACGGTCTGCTGCATGGAGAACCTGGACCCTGTGGGCATCCATACGGGAGATTCCATCGTGGTATGCCCTTCCCAGACCCTGACGGATAAGGAATACCACATGCTGCGGGACTCTGCCCTGAAGCTGATCCGGGCCCTGAAGGTGGAGGGAGGCTGCAATGTCCAGTTCGCCCTGGATCCCCGTTCCTTTCAGTATTATCTGATCGAGGTCAACCCCAGGGTGTCCAGGTCCTCGGCCCTGGCCTCCAAGGCCTCCGGCTATCCCATAGCCAGAGTCTCCGCCAAGATCAGCGTCGGCCTGACCCTGGATGAGATCCCCCTGGCCAATACGCCGGCCTGCTTCGAGCCCGCCCTGGACTACGTGGTCACCAAGATGCCCCGCTTCCCCTTCGACAAGTTCACCGATGCGGACAGGACTCTGGGGACCCAGATGAAGGCCACCGGCGAGACCATGAGCATAGGACGGACCTTTGAGGAAAGCCTCCTCAAGGCGGTCCGGTCCCTGGAAGTGGGAACGGTCCATCTTTACCTTCCATCCTTTGACAGCGCCTCCGAAGAGGACCTTATCACTGAGACAGTCCGGGGGACGGGTGAGAGGATCTACGCCATAGCAGAGCTGATGCGCCGGGGCAAAAGGGCAGAGGAGATCGCCTCCCTGACAGGCATCGACCTCTTTTTCCTTTATAAGATCGGCAGCATCATAGAAGAGGAGGAGATCTTAAAGGCCGGCAGGGGAGAAACAGGTCTTCTGAAGGAGGCCAAGCGCATGGGCTTTTCGGATGCCGCCATAGGCCGGCTCTGGGATATGACGGAAGAAGAGATCTTTGCCCTCCGCAGGGACATGGGACTTTTTCCC
This sequence comes from uncultured Lachnospiraceae bacterium, assembly GCA_946614165.1. Classification (GTDB taxonomy): domain Bacteria; phylum Bacillota; class Clostridia; order Lachnospirales; family Lachnospiraceae; genus CAG-791. The sequence continues at coordinate 13,748 of CAMOGQ010000041.1, read as the reverse complement.
GTCTACAGGATGATCGATACCTGCGCTTCGGAGTTCGAAAGCTATGTCCCCTATTTCTATTCCACCTACGAGGGTGAGAATGAATCCGTCGTTACGGGAAGCCCTTCCGTGATCGTCCTGGGGGCAGGCCCCATCAGGATCGGACAGGGGGTGGAATTCGACTATTCCACGGTCCACGCGGTAAAGACCATCCGCAGCGAGGGATACGAGGCCATCGTGATCAACAACAATCCCGAGACGGTGTCCACGGACTATACCTGCTCCGACAAGCTCTATTTTGAGCCTCTCTGTCCGGAGGATGTCATGAACATCATCGAGCTGGAAAAGCCCATGGGCGTCATCGCGGCCTTAGGCGGCCAGACGGCGGTCAATCTGGCGGAGCCTCTCTCCAGGAGAGGGGCCTGCCTGATCGGGACCGACTGCCGGGCCATTGCCCGGGCAGAGGACAGGGACCTGTTCGAAAAGCTTCTTGAAAAACTGGACATCCCCGAACCCAGAGGCCTTGCCGTGACGGACATTGAGGAAGGCGTAAGGGCAGCGGCCGGGATCGGCTACCCGGTCCTGGTCAGGCCCAGCTTTGTACTGGGAGGCAGGGCCATGCAGATCGTCTCCAAAGAGAAAGACCTGCGCCGCTACCTGCAGACCGCCGCGGCCCTGGATGCCGACAGGCCTGTACTGGTAGACCGGTATATCACTGGCAGGGAACTGGAGGTGGACGCCCTCTGCGACGGGGAAGAGGTTTTTATACCCGGCATTATGGAGCTGGTGGAAAGGACCGGGATCCACTCTGGGGATTCCATCAGCGTCTATCCCACCTTCAGCGTATCGCAAAAGGTCCTTCATAAGATCCGGGACTATACGAAAAGACTGGGCCTGGCCATCGGGATCAGAGGCCTTTTCAACATCCAGTTCATCGTGGACCGCAAAGAGGACGTCTACATCATCGAGGTCAATCCCAGATCCTCCAGAACGGTGCCCTTTCTTTCCAAGGCTTCCGGCTTTCCCCTGGCCGACATGGCGGCCAGGATCAGCCTTGGCATCGCTCTCCGTGACCAGGGAATCTGGGACATGTGTCCCAGGGCGGGAAACAGATGGTTCGTCAAGGTCCCGGTCTTTTCCTTTTCCAAGCTGTCCGGCATGGATGCCTATCTGTCTCCTGAAATGAAGTCTACGGGAGAAGCCATCGGTTATGACAGAAAGCTGCACCGGGCCATGTACAAGGCCCTGACGGCTTTCGGCATGCGGATCCAGAACTACGGAACGGTGGTCTTTGCCCTGGCGGATGAGGACAAGGAGGAGGCGCTTCCCCTGGCAGAGCGCTTCTACAGGATGGGCTTCAACCTGGAGGCCACCACCATGACGGCCCTCTATTTCCAGGAGCACGGCATTAAGACCAGGCTCCGCCATAAGCCCAGCGAAGGCAGCCGGGAGATCCTGGAGTCCATCCGGGCCGGCTATGTCTCCTACGTGGTCAATACCCGGGCCATCCTTTCCGGGATCCACTATGAGGACGGAGCTGCCATCCGCAGATGCGCCGGGGAAAACCGGGTCACCACCTTTACCTCCCTGGATACGGTCCGGGTCCTTCTGGACGTGCTGGAGGAGATGACCATAGGCGTCATGCCCCTGTGACAGGAAATCCTTCTGCAAAACGGTTTTGCGTCTGCAAAAAATTCGTTTTACGGATATATCTATTGACAAATATGCGCTTCTGCAGTTTAATGAACTAAAGTAAATAGGATAAACCGTTGAGGCGGAGATAAAGCAGGAGGGGCCCTTACAGAGAGTCCGGGAAGGTGAAAGCCGGGCAGAACGCTGACCTGCAAATGGACCGCTGAGGGCGTGCCCAAATCCCGGGGGAGAGTATGGCACGACGTAGGGCATACGTTAGTTGCCGGGAATTTGCTGGAATTCCGCTGAGCGTGTGGCTTTCACAAAACAGGGTGGCACCACGGATATATTTTCAAGGTATATATTCGTCCCTGACAGAAGAAGGATCTTCTGTCAGGGACTTTTTTTATTGTATTCCTGCTTTTTGATCCTGATCTCATGCGCCGGTCAGAAGGACAGCTGCAGCTGTAAACATCAGTCACAGAAAGGAAAAAGAAAAATGATCAAAGAAGCCATTTCCACACTGGTAAAGGGACAGGACCTGACCACAGAGACAGCAGAAGCAGCCATGAACGAGATCATGGGAGGAGAGTGCAGCGATATCGAGATCAGCGCTTTTCTGACCTCCCTGGCCCTCAAGGGGGCCACCATCGAAGAGATCACGGCCTGCGCCAGAGGCATGAGAAATCACTGCGTCAAGTTCCTCAATGATCAGGACGTTCTGGAGATCGTGGGGACCGGAGGCGACAGGGCCGGCTCCATCAATATCTCCACCATTGCCTCCATCATTGCGGCAGCCGCCGGGGTGCCGGTGGCCAAGCACGGAAACCGCGCCGCCACCTCCCGCTGCGGAACGGCGGACTGCCTGGAAGCTCTGGGCGTGAAGATTGCCATTTCCCCGGAGAAGGGGGCGGAGGTCCTGAAAAAGGCCGGCATCTGCTTTATGTTCGCCCAGAACTATCACCTGTCCATGAAGTATGTGGCTCCGGTCCGGCGGGCCCTGCCCTTCCCCACGGTCTTCAATATCCTGGGCCCCCTGACCAATCCCGCCGGCGCCTCCATGCAGCTGATGGGGGTCTACGACGAGTCTCTGGTGGAGCCTCTGGCCAGGGTCCTCCACAACCTGGGCGTCAAGTCCGGCATGGTGGTCTTCGGCCAGGATGGTCTGGACGAGATCTCCGCCTCTGCGCCCACCACCGTCTGCGAGTTCTCGGGAGACTTTTTCACCTCCTACGTGATCCATCCGGAGGACTACGGCCTTGCAAGGTGCCGGAAGGAAGACCTGGTGGGAGGAAGCCCTGAGGAGAACGCGGCCATCGCCAGGTCCATCCTGGGTGGAGAGACAGGGCCCAGACGGGACGCCATTCTCCTGAACGCCGGCGCCGCCATCCATATCGCCACGGGCGTGCCCATGAAGGAAGGCATCAGAAAAGCAGCGGAGATGATCGATTCGGGAGCGGCTCTTCAGAAGCTGGAGGATTTCATCCGGGAGACCAACTCCTGAAAGGAAGCGTAAAAGAGAGGCGGACGAAAAAGGCAGCAGAAAGGAATACGTCATGATCCTGGACAGACTGGCGGAGGCCGCGGGGCGCCGCACGGAAAGGCAGAAAAAAATCATATCCCCGGAGGAAATGGAAAGGAAGGCCCTTTCCATGGATCCGGACACGGGCTTTCCCTTTGAAAAGGCCCTGGCGGCCCCCGGCATGTCCTTTATCTGCGAGTGCAAGAAGGCCTCCCCCTCCAAAGGGATCATTGCCCCGGACTTTCCCTATCTGGAGATCGCCCGGGAATATGAAAAGGCAGGCGCCGCAGCCATTTCCGTCCTGACGGAGGAGGACTATTTTCTGGGCAGCCTTAAGTATCTGGAAGAGATCGCAGGAGAGGTAAGGATCCCGGTCCTCAGAAAGGACTTTACGGTGGATCCCTATCAGATCTGTGAGGCCAGGGTCTCCGGAGCCTCGGCCGTCCTCCTGATCTGTGCCCTTCTGTCCCGGAAAGAGCTGAAGGAGTACCTGTCCCTGTCCCATGCTCTGGGCCTTTCCGCCCTGGTGGAGACCCATGACAGGGAGGAGGCGGACATGGCCGTGCAGGCGGGGGCCCGGATCATAGGGGTCAACAACCGGGACCTGAGGACCTTTGAAGTAGACCTGGAAACGTCCCTGCGTCTGCGGGACCTGATCCCCAAGGAGATCCTCTTTGTGTCCGAGTCGGGGATCAGAGGGGCGTCCGATGTGGGCCGCCTTTACAGAAAGGGGACCGACGCGGTCCTGATCGGGGAGACTCTGATGCGGAGCCGCGATAAGAAAGGCATGCTGGAAATACTGCGGAGCGAATGCTGATATATGAGCTGGAGGTAAATGATGTCGAACGAAAACGGAAGATTCGGAGAATTCGGAGGCCAGTATATTCCGGAAACTCTGATGAATGAGCTGATCAGTCTGGAAAAGAATTATAACTACTATAAAAATGATCCGGAGTTCCTCTCGGAGCTGGACAGCCTCATGAAGGGCTATGCGGGCCGGCCTTCTCTGCTCTACTATGCGGAAAAGATGACCCGGGACCTGGGAGGAGCGAAGATCTATTTAAAGAGAGAGGACCTGAATCATACGGGGGCCCACAAGATCAACAACTGCCTGGGCCAGGTCCTTCTGGCCAAAAAGATGGGCAAGACCAGGGTCATCGCCGAGACCGGGGCAGGCCAGCACGGGGTGGCCACGGCCACCGTGGCGGCCCTCCTGGGCCTGGAGTGCGAGATCTTCATGGGGGAAGTGGACTGCGAAAGGCAAAGGCTCAATGTCTACCGCATGGAGCTTCTTGGCGCCAGGGTCCATCCCGTCACCACCGGCACCCGGGTCCTCAAGGACGCTGTCAACGAGTGCATGCGGGAATGGGTCAGCCGGGTGGACGACACGCTCTACGTTCTGGGTTCCGTCATGGGGCCTCATCCCTTCCCCACCATGGTCCGGGATTTCCAGTCGGTCATCTCCCGTGAGGCCAGGGTCCAGATCCTGGAAAGGGAGGGAAAGCTTCCCGACGCGGTCCTTGCCTGCGTGGGGGGCGGTTCCAACGCCATGGGCATGTTCTACAACTTTATAGGAGATGAAAAGGTAAAGCTGATCGGCTGCGAGGCGGCCGGAAAGGGCATTGACACAAAGGAGCATGCGGCCACCATATCCAGAGGGTCTCTGGGCGTCTTCCACGGCATGAAGTCTCTTTTCTGCCAGAACGAATACGGCCAGATCGACGAGGTCTATTCCATCTCGGCGGGTCTGGACTATCCCGGCATAGGCCCGGAGCACGCCTATCTCCATTCCATCGGCAGGGCCTCCTATGTGCCCGTGACCGACGAGGAGGCCGTGGAGGCCTTTGAATACCTGGCCAGGACCGAGGGCATCATCTGTGCCATAGAATCTGCCCACGCCGTGGCCCATGCCATGAAGCTGGCGCCTTCCATGTCTCCCGATCAGATCATGATCATCTGCCTCTCGGGCAGGGGAGACAAGGACGTGGCGGCCATCGCGAGATACAGGGGGGTGGACATTCATGATTAAGAATCTGAAGAATGTATTCGATCACGGGAAAGCATTTATCGCCTTTATTACGGCGGGAGACCCGGACCTGGAATCCACGAAGGAATTCATTCTGACCATGGAAAAGGCCGGGGCCGACCTCATAGAGATCGGCATCCCCTTTTCAGATCCCATCGCCGAGGGGCCGGTCATTCAGGAGGCGGATATAAGGGCCCTTTCCTCCGGCACCACTACGGACAGGATCTTCGACATGGTCCTGGAGCTGAGAGAAAAAACAGATATGCCTCTGGTCTTCATGGGCTATCTCAATCCGGTCTTCCACTACGGCTATGAGAAGTTTTTTGCAAGGTGCGGGAAGGCGGGCATTTCCGGCATCATCATCCCGGACCTGCCCTATGAGGAAAAGGGAGAGTGCCTGGGCATCGCCAGGTCCCACGGAGTGGAAGTGATCTCCATGATCGCCCCCACCTCCGAAGAAAGGATCCGGACCATTGCCTCAGAGGCGGAGGGCTTTCTCTACGTGGTCTCCTCTCTGGGAGTCACCGGGGTCCGGTCCGAGATCAAAACAGACCTGGCCTCCATCCTGGAGACCATCCGGAAAGCCACGGATGTGCCCGCAGCGGTGGGCTTCGGCATAAACACCCCGGACCAGGCAAAAAAAATCGCCGCCCTTTCGGACGGCGTGATCGTGGGCTCTGCCATCGTCAGGATCATTGCAGAGCGCGGCAGGGAGGCAGGCCCTTATATAGCAGAGTATGTAGCTTCCATGAAGGATGCTATAAAAGATCTGTAGAGAAGTCCTTTTCCATGGCATTAAGCTCCGGCCATACGGTCAGGAGCATGGTGATCATGCAGGCGGAGCCTCCCACGAAGTTGGAGACGGGCTCCGCCATGAAGACGCCCCTTACCCCCAGTCCGAAAAGACCGGGCAGGATCAGGGTCAGAGGGACCACCATGATGACCTTGCGGAAGATGGAGAAGAAGATGGCGTGCTTCTTCTTGTTGAGGGCCTTGAAGGCGGTCTGCCCGCTGATCTGCAGTGCCTGGAAGATGAAGGCAAAGAAGTAGAGGTGAAGAGCGGGAGAAGCCATGGAGATCAGCTCCTCATCGGATGTAAAGATCGATATGAAGAAGGAGGGCCGGATCAGGATCAGGATCCAGACCACCAGTGTATAAGAGCAGCCCAGCAGTGTCATGATCAGAATGGATTTCCGGACATTGCCGGGCTTTTTTGCGCCGTAATTGAAGCTGATGACGGGGGAGGATCCGTCGCCCACGGCCATGACGGGGATATCCAGCATCTGGCGGACCGAGGAAACGGTGGTCATGACAGAGATCCACAGATCTCCTCCCCGCGAGGAAAGGACGCTGTTGCAGACCATGGTGACCAGGCTGTTGGTGAACTGCATGACAAAGGAGGCGGTGCCCAGGCTGATGATATCCATGGCCAGGGGAAGGCTGGCGGCAAAGTCCGAGGGCTTCATGAGAGAGATCTTCAGCTCTGCCCTGTCGGAACGGAGGAACCAGAAGACAAAGGCGGCGGAAAGGAACTGGGATATGACCGTAGCAGCGGCGGCTCCCTCTACCCCCATGCCCAGGACAAAAATAAAGAGGGGATCCAGGACCAGGTTGGCAGCGGCGCCGATCAGAACGGTCAGCATGCCCATGCCGGGAAAGCCCTGGGCGTTGATATAGGGATTGAGCCCCGTGGCAGTCATGGAAAAGACGGTGCCGAGGAGGTAGATCCGCAGATAGGGGAGGGAATAGACCAGGTTTTCCGCCGAGGCCCCGAAAGCCACAAGAACAGGCCTGGCCAGAAGCTCTCCCAGAAGGATCAGGACCAGGGAGGTGGCAGTCAGCATGAAGTAGGAAAGGTTCAGGATCAGAGAAGCCTTTTCCGTGTTGCCCCGCCCCCGTTCGATGGAGCACAGGGGGGCGCCGCCGCTTCCGTAGAGGTTTGTAAAGGCCGTAATAATGATGATCAGGGGAAAGCAGAGACCCACGGCCCCCAGGGCATAGCTGCCGGTCCCGGGGATCCTTCCTATATAGATACGGTCTACGATGTTGTAAAGCAGGTTGACGATCTGGGCCACCAGCATGGGGAGGGCGGTCTGAAGTATGTTTTTTGTGATCCTGCCGTTTGAAAAATCGATCTGGTGCATGGGTTATGCTCCTGTCTGAAAAATGTACCTGTCCGGGTTTGTGAATTCAGAAAGAGATTATAGCACAGAAGGGGAAACAGTGGGAAGGAAGGGAAGAAAACAAGGTGCCTGCGTCTTTCCGGGTCCTGTGCCTGAATCCGCTTTTGTGAGATACTTTTACGCAATCATTTGAAAAATCCAACTAATTGTGATAAATTGAATTGTGTGGTCAGTCTGGCCGCAGAAGACAAAATGACAAACAGCAATCGGGAGAAGTCAAATGGGAGACGATAAATACACATGTCTGAAGCTGGAAAGCCAGCTCTGCTTTCCTCTTTATGCATGTTCAAAGGAGATCATACGTCGCTATAAGCCCTATCTGGACGAACTGGACCTGACCTATACCCAGTACATCACCATGATGGCCCTCTGGGAGCACCATGAGATGAATGTCAAGGAGCTGGGCAGGTGCCTGTACCTGGATTCGGGCACCCTGACGCCGGTCCTCAAGAAGCTGGAGTCCAAGGGCTATCTTTTAAGGAGCCGGTCCAGAGAGGACGAAAGGAACCTGATCGTGACCATCACGGACAGGGGAAAGCAGCTTCGGGAGGAGGCTCTGTCCGTCCCCCGCAATATGGCCTGCAACATTCCCCTTTCTCCGGAGGAATCGGGCCAGCTCTATACTCTGCTCTACAAAGTCCTGGGGGGCATGGGGGAAGCCTGATCCGAAAGTTTAATAAGGTTTAATATTTTGTTTGGTAAAAATCACCAATTTTACTGACAATCCCCTCTCCTGTATTATATAATAATCATGGGAGGCGGGATCCGGCCTCCGGTCATCAGCAACCATCAAAAGGAGGGAAGCAATGAAGCCGTATGTAAAGATCAGATCCAAGAGATTTTCCAATATCGACCTTAAGATTGTAGATGGACATTTTGCAACGCCCAATTCCCATATCAATTATTATATTGAACTGAATACCATGAAGAGCAGGCAGAGCGAGGCTATGGCGGCTGCAAAGGCCATGGCCGAGAACTACAACTACGATACCATCGTGGACACCATTGTCTGCATGGACGGTATGGAAGTCATCGGTGCCTATCTGGCCGAGGAACTGAGCAGGGCCGGCATCCATTCCATGAATGCCCATAAGACCATCTACATTGTCTCTCCCGAGTTCGACGGCACCGGAAATATGATCTTCCGTGACAATAACCGCGGTATGATCCGGGGCAAGTATGTCCTTCTTCTGATCGCTTCCGCTACCACAGGCCGGACCATTGCAAGAGCAGTGGAGTGCATCAACTACTACGGCGGCTCTCTGGCGGGCATTTCCGCCATTTACTCAGCGGCCACCAAGATCTTCGACAGGCCTATCAATGCCCTCTTCACCATCGCGGACATTCCGGATTACAAGACTTACCGTGCAGATGTCTGCCCTATGTGCAAAAACCGTGTCAAGATCGATGCCATCTGCAACGGCTACGGATATTCCGAGCTGTAAATGCACAGTTTCATACAGATTTAAGAAAGCCCTGCCGGTTCCTGGCAGGGCTTTTTCGTTAAACCACAGGTTGATTGCGAAAGGATGCGGCCTCTGGCATAGTAGTATGCGTAAGCAAAAACTTTGTACACATCGTCATCAGGAAATGCATATGGCCGGCCTGCCGGAGAGGAAGCAGGCAGTCAGATGAAAATTTCGGAGGAAAAGGCAATGATGCTTGGCAGGCTCTGTAAAAATAACAGATATGAAATGCAGTGGTTCACCGGCGCGAAGGAACCCTTAATCGTCATGCCCGTGTCAGCAGAGCAGATCCATGCAGCATCCGTGGGAAAATTCATGCGGCCCTTACAAAGATAAGGCCCGGATTTTCACACTGTGCTCTCGAGCCGCTTTCCTGACCGGAGAAAGCGGTTTTTTTGTGCGGCAGACTCTTATATCTGTCAGATCGGGGCTTAGTCCCCGGCGGCCCATTTACAACGAAGCGCAGATCGGACGGCCGGGACATCCGTCTGATCCGCGGAACAAGGCGGTTCGACTCCGCCCGCTTCGACTGATGCGGGACGCATGCAGCAAATATGTTCAAAGGAGATACTCAGAAATATCACCCGGAGATCCTGCGTCCTGAATCTGTGACCCTTACAGCAACCCAATCTGGTAAAAAACTGTCTGTTAAACGGTATAAGCGGTTCGAATCCGCACAACTCAGGGTCATGTCAAAAAAATTCAACTGGAAGGAGCTGATCGCCTGCCGGAAAGCTCAAGACATGCAGAGAGGGCGGTCTTCAGCTGCCCCTCCTGCTGCCTCGCTCTGGTCCGCGGCGCAGCTAAGGAAAAGCGCAGGATCCGGGATCCTGACAGAAAGGACCTTTTTCAAAATCGGAGCGCAGATCAGACGGCCGGAGCGCCGTCCGATTCGCGGGAGAGAGGCGGCTTTCATCCACCCGCTTCGACTGATGCGGGACGCATACAGCAATTTCTTTTTTGGCGGTACCCATAATATCACCCAAAGATCCTGCGTCCTGAATCTGTGACCCCTGCAGCAAACCTGATTGGCAAAATACTGTCTCCAAAACGGTTATGCGGTTTGAATCCGTAATGATTATGGGGTCATGTCAATTAAAATTATTCAAGAAAGGAGGGAGTGACCATGAACTTCGCAGAAGCTGCAAGAGCAGCAGCCACTTTCACAAGAACAGAAAACGGTGCCATAGCACTGGGCACCACATCCGATGCAAGACTGGATCTTTTTTCCACGATCGGTTCTCTGCGCCAGGCGGACAGAGCAAGGATCGAACGGCTTTTTGCAGAGGCCTACAGAGCAGATCCTCTGTTTGCCACAAAGATCGTCTTCTACGGCCGGGACATCAGAGGCGGACTGGGCGAAAGAAACACCTTCCGCATCCTGATCCGCTGCATGGCCGAAAAGCATCCCGAGGCCCTGATCCCCAACCTGGATCTGATCGGCGTCTACGGCCGTTTCGATGACCTGTACGCCCTGATTGGCACACCTCTGGAAGACCAGATGTGGGCCGCCATGAAGGCCCAGTTCGAGGAGGACGTAAGAAACCTGCGGGAAGGCCATGCCATTTCCCTGCTTGCCAAGTGGATCAAGACAGCGGACGCATCTTCCAGAAACACCAGAAAGCTGGGCATTATGACTGCCAACAGACTGGGATACCCTGTATATGAATTCAAGCGTCTGGTAAGGATCATGAGAAAGAAGATCGGCATCACAGAATCCCTGATGTCTGCCGGCCGCTGGGATGAGATCAGCTACTCCGCTGTTCCTTCAAGAGCCATGATGATCTACAGAAACGCTTTCGCAAGACATGACGGAGCGCGCTACAGCGCCTTCATAAGAGGGGCCATGGAAGGAAAGGTGACCATCCACTCCCAGACCCTTTACCCTTACGACATCGTCGAAAAGGTCATGAGAGGAGGCAGCAGAGTCGCCGCGGATCCTGCTCTGGAAGCCCAGTGGAAGCAGCTCCCCGACTATGTGGAAAAGGGTACTAACGCCCTTGTCATCGCGGATACCTCCGGCTCCATGTACGGCAGACCTCTGGCTACCTCCGTTGGCCTGGCCGTCTACTTTGCCGAAAGGAACACCGGCGCCTACCACAACATGTTCATGTCCTTCTCCGCCACGTCCCGCATTCAGATCCTGAAGGGCGAGACCCTGGCCCAGAAGATCTCCAGCATCGATATGAGAGACTGGATGATGAACACCGACCTGGAGGCCGCTTTCCGGAACGTTCTGAAGATCGCGATCCTGAACCGTGTTCCCGCAGAGGAAATGCCCAGGGCCCTGATCGTTATTTCCGACATGGAGATCGATGCCTGCGGCAACAGGGAATGGACCTTCTACGAGAAGATGGAGAGCCTGTTCAGAATCAACGGTTACACGATCCCTAATATCATCTTCTGGAATGTAAACAGCCGCCACGATGTTTTCCATGCGGACGCAAAGAGAAGAGGCGTTCAGCTCTTCAGCGGCCAGTCCGCCTCCGTATTCAGCACCATCATGCAGTCCATTAATATGACGCCTGTGGAAGCCATGGAAAAGGTCATCGGCTCCGGAAGATACGACGCCATTACCATCGGCTGAAGCCCCGGGAGGGGCTTCGGCCTTTTTTTGTTCCATCACGGAAACGTCACAGGCGGCCGGCTTTTCTGTCAGATCCATGGAGGTTCCTGAGGAGAAGACGTTCCGGAATCCGGTCTGTATCATGTCTGATAACCTGGGAACAAAGGATCCAAAGGAGGATGTTTATGGAGAAGGAAAACAACTTAATGCAGGCACAGGGAAACGCAGCTGTCGAAGATGGTACCTGCGCTTCTTCCTTACCTGGAAGTACTGTCTGGCGCACTATAGGAAAGACGACTTATGTCGCAAGTCTCCATTTTTAAAGAGCAGGGACAGACCTTTTCACAGAAATCTGTTATGAAGGCGGATAGCGATGTTTGGACAACAAACTAATTGATTTTTGCTCCGTAACTATCAAAATAAATGAGTTAGGGAGCAAAAATGATTTGAATGCCGGACTCTGAAATTGTATAATTCTTTCATAAAATATGGTTTGAGGAGACTGACAGATGCGTAATAAGAACTTTATAGGCAGAACAGAAGAAACAGCACTTCTTGAAGAATACTATGCTTCCAATAAATCTGAGCTTATTGCCGTGTATGGAAGACGCCGCGTCGGAAAGACATTCATGATATGCGAGACTTTGGAAGACCGATTTGATTTCGATTATACAGGCAAATATAAGATTGCCGCAAAAGTACAGATTGCGGAGTTTCAAAAGGAGATCAACAGGCTTACGAAAGACACAAGTGGTGAGGCAAAGGATTGGTTTGAGGCATTTGATCATCTAAAAGAATATTTGCTTGGATTAAAAAAGGACAAAGTAGTTGTCTTTCTTGATGAGCTTCCCTGGATGGATACTGCGAAGAGTAATTTTCTGGCAGCACTTTCGACATTTTGGAATGGGTGGAGAAGCAAGAAAACGCTTTTAAAGCTGTATGTCTGTGGTTCAGCCACCACTTGGATGGTCGATAAATTCATTGGAGATAAAGGCGGCTTGTATGGCCGCGTAAGCAGACCTATTTATCTTGCGCCATTCACTTTGCTTGAAACAGAACAGTATTTGAATGATATCAAGAAAATGAAATATGGCAGAAAACTTGTGCTTGATACATACATGATATTTGGCGGTATTCCATATTATCTTGATATGCTTGATAACAAGAAACCTCTGTCAGAGAATGTGGATAACCTGTTTTTTTCAAATAATGCTCCATTAAAAACGGAGTTTGATTTTCTGTTTCGCTCACTTTTTAAGGACAGTGCAAATTACAGGCGTGTCATTAAGTACATTTCTACAAAGATGATCGGTCTTACCAGAGAGGATATATCAGAAGACTGCAGGCTGAATGGCGGGGAACTTACCAAAATTCTTAATAATCTTGTCGCATGTGATTTTATCAGATGTTATATGGCTCCTGGCAAAAAGCAAAGATCTAAGGTATATCAACTGACGGATATGTTTTCTTTGTTTTATTTGAGATTTGCCGGCAGAGGCTTAGGGACGGACGAGCATTATTGGACAAATTTGGGGAAGACAGGAAAAAGGAATGCGTGGTCAGGATATGCTTTTGAACAGGTGTGTTTAAATCATATTCCTCAGATAAAAGCGAAACTTGGCATATCGGGTATTCTCAGCAATTCGTATGCATGGAGTAGAAAAGCGTTTACTGATTCTAACGGAACAGAATGGTCTGGCGGACAGATCGATTTGATCATAGACAGAAATGATGATGTTATGAATATTTGTGAGATGAAATACTCATCTGAGGAGTATGTTATTACCCCCAAGTATGCAAAGGATGTCAGCGACAGGATGGCAATGTTCAGAGCATCTGAGAAAACCAGGAAGGATCTGAGGTGCACTTTTGTAACAACCTATGGAGTCAGGAGGAATCCTAACAGTGATATCGTGGCTTATGAGGTTATGTTAGATGATCTGTTTAAGTAAAAATGCTCCGTAACTATAAAAAAATAAGAGTTATGGAGCAAAAATGGCGAAAAACAAAGGGCGGGAAATTATAAATCCGGTCCTTTTTCTATGCCTGTTGTTCAGCAGGAGGGGCACGAAAAAGGCAGATCGTCACGGGAATCTGACTTCGATCGGAACTTCCGCGATCGGTCGCGTTCAGCAGCGTTCGGAATTATCGAAATGGCGCGTAAAACCCCGGCCGACCTTGGTCGTCCGCGGGATATAAGCGCCTGCTTAATTTACTGGAAGCTGTATGTATCATCAGGCAGCGGCTGTGAACTGGCCGCTGCCTTTTTCAGTGCTTCCGGCTGAGAGGTGACTGCGGCCGGGGAACGAAAACCGCGGATCGTCGCGGTATTATGGAAGTCTGACCTGGGTCCAAGCTGCAGGACGCCGCCGCG
>CAMOGQ010000040.1 GCA_946614165.1 uncultured Lachnospiraceae bacterium | reverse complement strand
CGTAAACATGTAAAGGTACCTGGTACCTTTACAGAGAGCAATAATGAAGCAGCGCACATCGCCATAATGGCGGTGGGCGCTTTTTCTGCTTATGGTAGGAAGATGGGATTTTCTGTTGGCACTTAACTTTATCAGATTTATGTTGAAATGCCTGCATTGCGCGTAAATGGTAAATAACTCGTCGACTCCAACTTTGGATCAATTTCTGAGATAATGGTGTGTAAAGTGTAAAAAGTGTGTTTCACACTTTACGCTATAATCAAAGGAGGATCCGACATGGATACAAAACTTGCTACAAGACAAATCCGGCTGCGTGAATGGGGCGGGATTATCAGAGACTGTAATGCCAGCGGCCTGACTGTCAACGAATACTGCTCTCAGCACAACCTGTCCCGTGATGCTTATTACTATTGGCTGCGCACGGTCAAGGAGGCTGCATTGCAGCAGGCAGGGTTTGTGGAACTTCCCGCGGAAATGGTTGACAGCAAGTCCAGGCCTTCTTCTTATTCAGCCCAGTTGGTCATTCGGGTCGGAGAAACTGAACTTCTTGTCAATCAGGCCACTCCTGATGAGCTGATCCGGCGTGTCCTCGGGATGGTGGGCCATGCTTAACGACGCGGCCGGTTTTACACATGTATATCTGTGCGCCGGCTATACTGATTATCCGAGAAGTATCATTATTCGAGAAGAACTATTCAGGGTACGATAAACAAGGACATTCGTGTGAATCTTCTGAAATAATAGTATATACCATATCCTTATAGAACCAATCGAGAAGAACTACTCACAGCTCTTATGGCATTCTTTACCGTAAGGAGATTCAGAAAGAAATAAGGTCCATGCGCAACGGATGAAGTTCCGGCAAATGAAATGAAAATCAGCCTGTTCCGGCCCGGGACAGGTTATTTTCATGTCCTGAAAAAGGAAAATATCTGCAGTAATTTTGGAAAAAAACAAATATCCATATGGATTTTCTTACATACATGTATATTTGTTGGTTTTTATGGAGAAATGAGTAACGAAACTTTTAAAAATGGCATATTTCGTGCGGCGGCAGGATATTCATCGAAATGGCAAGCAAACATATAATGAAGCAGAAGGAAGGGCACTGGTATACAGACAAAAACCTGTACGGAAAGCGCCCGAAAATTCATATCCACGGCCGGGATAAGAAGAAAAAAAGTTGTTTTCGTACTGTTTCAGATCAAGGAGGGAAAATGAAAACAAAACGTATACTTGCTATCGCCGCAGCAGCCGTCATGACCGTCAGCCTTGCCGCATGCGGAGGCGGCGGGAATTCAGGTTCCACAGGCAGCGCCGCTGTAAAGGCCCCCGACGATATCTGGGCTCCCTATGAGGAGACCGTCACTGTCACCGTTGTAGGTGAAGAGAACTCCGGTACCGCTTTCCAGGGAGACGACGACTATCAGCACAATCCCTGGTATCAGGCCTACAAGGACAGATTCAATATCGATCTGCAGAATGTATGGATCAGCAACGACTATACGACCAAGCTCAATCTTTCCATCGCAGACGGCGATCTTCCCGATGTTTTCCATGTGGATTCCAACCAGCTGACCCAGCTTCATGACGCAGGCATGATCATGAACCTGGACGATGTTTTCGAAAGATACGCTTCTGATACCCTCAAGGGCTATCGGAAAGACAACGCCGATACATGGGCTACCGGCGAGTTCGACGGATCCCTTTACGGCATCCCTCAGATGAGCTACGGTCCCATCGACCAGTTCCAGTATGTCTGGATCCGTCAGGACTGGATGCAGGAATGCGGCTTTGAGGCGCCCACGACCATGGACGAGGTGCTGACCATCGCAAAGACCTTTGCCGAGAAGTACGGCGGATACGGCATTGCCGAGAACCAGAACCTGGACAACCTGATGAGGACAGCTCTGGCCTACGGCGCACATCCAGGCATCTGGGTCAGAAAGGATGATGGCTCCATCGAGTACGGTACCATTCAGCCGGAGATGAAGACAGCCCTCGAACACTACAGAGACTGGTATCAGGAAGGCATCCTCAAGTCCGATTTCGTGACCATGGACAACGATAAGATGTTCCAGAGCATGATCAACGGCGAATGCGGCGTAATTTTCTTCGCCCAGTGGTTCGGCTACAATCCCCTTCCGGACCTGATCGCCAACAACGGTCCCGAAGCCATTTTCTATCCCTATGAGATCCCCAGCGAGACCGGCAGCAAGATCATGGGCAGCGTGACATTCAACAACAACGGATACGTTGTCATCAACAAGAACTGCCAGAATCCCGAAGCGGTCATGAAGATCGTGAATTTCTTCCCTTACATGATGGACGATGCCGTGGAAGCCGGAGAGACCCATGAGTTTATCTCCAGCCTCTATGACAACAACTATCCCAACATCGTCTTCCCTACCAGAGTCATCAACCCCATGACCGACTACAACCAGTTCGTACAGGTCAAGGCAGCCGTGGATAAATGGCTTGCCGGCGAAGAGGTGGATACCTCCGATCTGGGCAAGAATGTCTCCAAGTTCAACAGCTGCGTAGCCTGGAACACCTCTCAGGACGTGAACGGTGTCGGCGACTGGCTGCAGCAGGGCAACGAGCGGTCTGCCTACGGCATTTCCAAGGTCTATCTGGATGAGGGACAGTATGTCAAGGACGCCATGTGGGGCGCCCCTACACCCACTCTCCAGGCAGCAGGCAGCACTCTGAACGATATCCTGATCGAGGGCTTCACCAAGATCATCGTTGGAGAAAAGGACATCGATTACTTTGATGAGCTGGTAGAGCAGTGGAAGACTGCCGGAGGCAGCCAGGCCACCCAGGAGATCAACGATACATACGGTAAGTGATCCTAAGGTACCGGACCATTAAGCAGCTCTGAAGGGAGAGACAAATGAAGAAAAAAGAAAAACTGAAAAACCAGTGGCAGTATCATCTGATGCTTCTGCCCGGTGTGCTGGTGGTTCTGATCTTCTCCTATATCCCTATGTACGGACTTATCATTGCGTTTGAAAAGTACAACGTCGGGGCGGGGTTTTCCTCGCCCTGGGTAGGACTGGAGAATTTCAGATACCTGTTCAATCAGCCGACCTTTACCCGTACCATCACTAATACCCTTTTCATTGCCATCTGGAAGCTGGCCCTGGGCATTATCGTGCCCGTTTCCATCGCCCTGCTTTTAAATGAAATGAAATCCAGCAGGATCACAAGATTTTATCAGACCCTGATCTATATCCCTAACTTCCTTTCCTGGGTCATCATGGCCGGCGTTCTGATGGACATCCTGGCCACCGACGGGGCTCTCAACTCGATCCTGACCTCCGTCGGCCTTGCTCCCATCAACTTCCTGGGCAGCTCCAAAGTCTTCCCCTGGACCATGATCCTTTCGGACGTATGGAAGGGCTTCGGCTACGGCACTATCGTATATCTGGCGGCCCTGACCGGCATGGATCCCAGCCTGTATGAATCCGCCGACGTGGACGGCGCCACCAGATGGCAGAAGATGTTCAAGATCACCCTGCCTCTTCTGATGCCCACCATCGTCCTGATGCTGATCCTTTCCCTGGGCAATGTCCTGAACGCGGGCTTTGACCAGATCTACAACCTGTACAGCCCTGTTGTCTATGAGACGGGCGATGTCATCGATACCTACGTATACCGTCTTGGTATCCAGCAGGCCCAGTATTCCGTAGGTACCGCTGTCGGCCTGTTCAAATCCGTAGTATCCGCGATCCTGATCGCCGTCTCTTATGTGCTGGCCGACAAACTGGCCGGATACAGGATTTTCTAGGAGGATAAGGATATGAAGAAAAACAAGACTACCCCTTTTGATGTTTTCCTGATCATCTTCCTGGGAGCCATCTGCATTATATGTGTCCTCCCCTTTATCCATCTGCTGGCAGTTTCCTTCAGTGACAACGCCGCGGTCTCTGCCGGCAAGGTCGGATTTCTCCCCGTGGGCTTTACTCTGGCCTCTTATGAATATGTTATCAAGGGAGCAAAATTCTTCAGAGCCATGGGTATTTCCCTTATCCGCGTGGCCCTGGGAACCCTGCTGAACCTTGCCCTGATGGTCCTGACAGCCTATCCTCTGGCCAGGGACGAGCTCCGCTTCAGAAAGGCCTATGTGATATTCTTTGTGATCACAATGCTCTTCAGCGGCGGCATGATCCCCACTTACCTGCTGGTCAGTAAACTGGGCCTTAAGAACAACATCCTGGCCCTGATCCTGCCCGGCGCCCTTCCGGTCTACAACATGATCATTCTGATGAACTTTATCAGAGGTCTGCCCAAGGAACTGGAAGAAGCTGCCTGGATCGACGGAGCCACCCCCTTCCAGACCCTGACCATGGTCATCTTCCCTCTGTTGGGACCTTCCCTGGCAACGGTGGGCCTGTTCCAGATGGTCTTCCACTGGAACGACTGGTTCAGCGGACTGATCTACATGAGCAATCCCAACTTATATCCTCTGCAGACTTATCTGCAGACCCTGCTGGTCAACTTCGAACAGCTCCTGCAGTCCAGCGGCAACGGTGCGGACATCACGGCCATCCTTTCCAAGATGAACGCCAGGACCGGACGCGCCGCCCAGCTCTTCCTGGGTGCTCTGCCCATCATGATGGTCTATCCTTTCCTTCAGAAATACTTCACGAAGGGACTGACCCTGGGAAGCGTCAAGGGCTGATACGCGGCTTTAATTTCTCCGGGACGGGTGCAGGAAGTTCGGAAGGATAATGCATCATTCAGGACATAAATATTTGGTATAATGTTTTCCAAGAGCCGGATCACAGCAGATGCAATGACAGGAGAGATATCATGGCCATAGATCAGAGTGTTGAATTTGATTTTTACCGGGTCCATCAGGACAGGAAGGAAGATTACAAATACCTGCAGTACGGCCAGTTCATAGACGTCAATGTATTTCAGTTCGGAAGAGAGAAATGCAGACCTTCCCACAGTTTCGGACCCGCCGTCAGAAACCATTATCTTTTTCACTATATTCTTTCCGGACGGGGCACGCTGGAATCCACTGACCGGCTGGGAAGGATCCATACCCATCAGATCGGTCCCGGAGAGGGATTTATGATCGTTCCCCAGCAGATCAATACCTATCGGGCGGATAAAGAAGAGCCCTGGGAATACATCTGGCTGGAATTTGACGGGGCATGTATCTCCCAGCCTCTTTTTGCGGCAGGCCTGGATTTCGATCATCCCGTATGGCGGCCCGGAGAGAACAGAAATAAGACAGATATGGAAAAGACGCTGATCTCCATGCTGGAATCCCATGCGGAAAGCGCCTATGCCCTGGTGGGATATACCTTTCTGTTCCTGGACATTCTCCTGCGCTCCGGCGGGAAAAACGTCTCCCCCAAGACCGACAGGATCCGGGAATACTATATCGTGAATGCGGTCAACTACATCGAGAAGAACTACTCTCAGGATATTTCCATCGAAAATATTGCGGAATACTGCGGCCTCAACCGTACCTATTTCTCAAAAATATTCAGGGAAAGCATGGGAGTCTCTCCCCGCCAGTTCCTGATCCAGTACCGGATGACCCAGGCCTGCAGCCTCCTTAAATTTTCCAATGTATCCGTCAGGGACATCGGGGCTGCGGTAGGCTATCCTGATCAGCTCCATTTTTCCAGAGCCTTTAAGGAAATGTTCCATGTCAGTCCCAGGGAATGGAGAAATCAGAATCTGATCACCTGAGAAAAAATCATATGACCCTTCCTTAACCGGGCGTCCCGCTTATGCGAGGCCCCGGTTTTTTTATGCCGGTTCACCTGTCCGGGGCGGAAGACGTCTCTTCTCTGAATGGGAGCTTCCATCAGGAGAGGAGGCCGGGGCGGAAGGAGAGGCAGAAGGGTCTTAAGTTTGCAATTGAAATGCATTCGAAAATATGTTTTAATGGTCAGTGACCATGGCAGTCAAAAATAATGCCTGGCAGCTTAAAAGCTGAAATATCAAGTAAAATGAACCGGAGGCCAGCATCCATGAGCAGTAAAGTATGGAAATTCCATAATGATGTCGATACGGACCAGATCATTGCGTCCCAGTACCTCCTCCTCCCCACCGTTGAGGAGATGAGCCAGTATACCTTTGAATCCCTGGATCCTTCCTTTGCAAAGAAGGCCCAGGCAGGAGATATCGTCGTGGCCGCCGAGAACTTCGGCTGCGGCTCCTCCAGAGAGCAGGCCCCCAGTGTACTTAAGGCCCTGGGCATCAAGGCGGTCATCGCCAAGTCCTTTGCCAGGATCTTTTACAGAAACGCCATCAACATCGGACTCCCTGTCATCGTCTGTAAGGACCTTTACGAGAACGTGGAAGACGGCGGCAGTGCCGATCTGGATCTGACAGAAGGTACCGTGACAGTGGACGGAAACGTCTTTACCTGCACAAAGCTGCCTGCCTACATGCAGAACATCCTCAACCAGGGTGGTCTGATCGCATCTCTCAATAAGGAGGAGGTCTGATCATGGGAATGACAATCGGTGAAAAGATCATAGCAAGGGCCGCGGGCGTGGACTTTGTAAAACCTAATGACATCCATACCGTTACGCTGGACAGGATGATGTCCAACGACGGTACCACCCATCTGACGGTGGACATGTATCATAATAAATTAAAGCACCCCAGGATCGCGGATCCTCAAAAGGTGGTCTTCATCATGGACCACAACGTGCCCGCCGATTCCGCAAAGACCGCGGCAGCCCACAGAAAGATGCGGGACTTTGCCCGGGAGAACAATATAAAGCTCTATGAGGGCCAGGGCGTATGCCACCAGATCATGATGGAAGACTATGTCTGCCCCGGCGAGCTGATCTTCGGCGCCGATTCCCATACCACCACCTACGGCGCTTTGGGCGCCTTCGGAACGGGCGTGGGCTGCACGGATTTCCTCTACGCTATGGTCACCGGCAAGTCCTGGGTCATGGTGCCCGAGACCATCCGCTTCAACCTGCACGGAAAGCTCAGGGAGGGCGTCTATCCCAGAGACCTGATCCTGACCATCATCGGCGATATAGGGGCCAACGGTGCCAACTACAAGATCATGGAGTTTGCCGGAGACGGCGAACACGCCATGTCCATCAATGACCGCTTTGTCCTCTGCAACCTGACAGTGGAAGCCGGTGCCAAAGCCGGTATCTGCGAACCCGACGAGAAGGTCGCGGAATACTGCAGAGAGCATGGACGCGAAGCGGTCCATATGTTCAAAAGCGACGAGGACGCCGTCTACGCGGCCGTCTATGACTATGACCTGGACAAGATCGAGCCTGTCTGCGTAAGGCCAGACTTCGTGGATAACTTTGCCCTTCTTTCCGAAGTGAAGAAGGAAAAGGTTTCCATCGACGAAGCTTTCGTGGGTTCCTGCAACAACGGCCGCATCGACGAGATGCGCCAGGCGGCAGCCGTCCTGAAGGGAAGAAAGGTCTCTCCCAAAGTCCGCATGCTGATCGCCCCCGCCTCCCAGGCCGTCTATCTCCAGGCCCTGGAGGAAGGTCTGATCACCATCTTTATGGAAGCCGGCGCCATGGTCATGAACACCAACTGCTCGGTCTGCTGGGGCGCCTGCCAGGGCGTCATAGGCGAGAACGAGGTCCTCATTACCACTGGCACCAGGAACTTCAAGGGACGCAGCGGCGCTCCCTCCTCCAAGGTATATATGGCCAACGCCGCTGTCTGCGCAGCCTCCGCTGTGGCAGGATATATCTGCGGCCCCGAAGATCTGTAAGAAAAGGCAGCCGGCTCTGTTCCGGAGAAAGTAAGGTTTTCAATGAAAGAATTTACCGGTAAAGTCTGGGTGCTGGGCGACGACATCGATACCGATATCATCATTCCCACCGAATACCTGGCTCTTCCCACCATCGACGATATGAAACAGTACGGTTTCTATCCACTGCGTCCCGAGCTTCCCTCTCTTATTAAAGAGGGTGATATCATCGTGGCCGGCAAGAACTTCGGCTGCGGCTCCTCCAGGGAGCAGGCACCCGAGATCATCAAGGCTCTGAAGATCTCCTGCGTCATCGCCAAGTCCTACGCCAGGATCTTCTTCAGAAATTCCATCAACAACGGCCTTCTGCTGATCGAGAACGATCAGATCCAGGACGCCGTGAAGGAAGGCGATACCATTACCGTAAAGCTGGGTCAAGCCATTGAGGCAGGCGGAAAAGAATATCCCATTACCTCTCTTCCCGAAAATCTGATGGAAATATTGGATGCCGGCGGTCTGGTAAAGGCCATGCAGAAGCGCAACGGGATCCTGAAGGAGGACTGACATGGGAAGCACACTGATCGAAAAAATCATTCAGCATAACACCGGGATCGAAAAAGTCACCCCCGGCCAGATCGTGACCGTGGACGTGGACAGGGTCATGATCCACGATATTTTCATTCCCTTTGCCGTGGACAAGTTCAGAGAGATGGGCTTTAAAAAGCTCTGGGACCCCGACAAGGTAGTCCTGATCTATGACCATATGGTCCCTGCCGCCAAGGTGGAGGACTCCAGGCATTTCCGCATCGGCGACGCTTTTGCGGCGGAGCAGGGCATGACCCATGTCCACAGGACCGACGGCATCTGCCATCAGCTGATGACAGAGATGCGATATGCAAAGCCCGGCGACATCGTATTCGGCACGGACTCCCATACCACCACCTACGGCAGCGTAGGCTGCTTTTCCACCGGTATCGGCTATACGGAAATGGCCGGCATCCTGGGGACGGGAAAGCTCTGGATCCGGGTGCCCGAGACCATTAAGGTGGTGATCGAAGGAAAACTCCCGGCCAATGTCATGTCCAAGGACATCATTCTCCGGATCCTGGGCGATCTGAGAGCCGACGGAGCCACCTATAAGTCTCTGGAATTCACCGGCTCTGCCGTAGAAGAAATGAGCGTCGCTTCCCGTACCACCATGTCCAACATGGCCGTGGAATGCGGAGCCAAGTGCGGCCTCTTTGCTCCCGACGAGAAGACCTGCGAATATTCCGGCGTCAGGATGGAAGATGTTTCCTGGCTTTACGGAGATGAAGACGCGGTCTACAGCAGGACCCTGACCTATCAGGCAGAGGATCTGGTCCCTGTCTGTGCCTGCCCTTCCCAGGTGGACAACATTAAAAACATTGCCGAGGTGGAAGGAACGAAGATCGACCAGGTCTTTATCGGTTCCTGCACCAACGGCCGTCTCGAGGACCTTGCCACGGCGGCAAAGATCCTGGACGGAAAAAAGGTGGCTGTCAGGACCATTATTACGCCTGCCTCCAGGCAGATCTATCTGGATGCGGTGAAGGCCGGATACATGGCCATTCTGGCAAAGGCCGGCTGCATCATCACCACCCCCGGCTGCGGCCTCTGCTGCGGCAGATCCGGCGGTATCATGACAGACGGCGAAAGAGTCCTTGCCACCAACAACCGCAACTTCCTGGGCCGCATGGGCACCAACAAGGTCCAGATCTACCTGGGATCCCCTGCCAGCGCGGCAACGTCCGCCGTCACCGGCAGGATCACCATGCCCGAAGCGGCGGTCAGACTCTGATGTAAGGAAAGAAAAACTATGTATGCATACCTGACAGGCACCGTCGCGGAAGTTACCGCAGACGGAAACGCGGTCATTGACGTGAACGGGATCGGCTATAACGTCAGAGTCCCGCTGGCGGCGGCAGGACGGCTTTCGGCCTGCGATAAAAACGAGACCGTCAAGGTCTATACCCATACCTATATCCGGGAGGACCAGATGGTCCTGTACGGCTTTCTGTCCAAGGACGAACTGGAGATGTTCCGCCTTCTGATCACTGTCAGCGGCGTGGGGCCCAAAGGAGGCCTGGCCCTTTTGTCGGCATCTTCCGCGGAGGATCTGCGCTTTTCCATTGTGACAGGGGACGTCAAGGCCATTACCAGAGCTCCCGGCATCGGAAAAAGGACGGCGGAAAGACTGATCCTGGAACTCAAGGGAAAGATCGGCGAACTGCCTGCTTCCCTGCCCGGCGTGGAAATGCCGGAGGCGCCCGCCGTCAGTTTCGGCGGACCTGCCGAAGAGGCGGTGGAAGCTCTGACGGCCCTGGGCTATTCAAGGACGGAAGCCGTCCATGCCGTCAAGCAGTGCGCGGACGCGGGCGATACCCAGCAGATCTTAAAGAGCGCGCTCAAATACCTGTAAGCTGAGGAGATAGCTATCAATGGGAAGAGTCATTGAGACGACTTTTACGGAAGAAGACAGAAAAATAGAAGGCTCGCTCCGACCCAGAAAGATGGACCGCTATATAGGCCAGCAGAAGATCAAGGACAGTCTGAAGATATCCATTCAGGCAGCCAGGCAGAGAGGAGAGTCCCTGGACCACATCCTCTTTTACGGACCGCCTGGCCTTGGCAAGACCACTCTGTGCGGGATCATTGCCGAGGAGATGGGGGTGAGCCTTCGGATCACCAGCGGCCCCGCCATCGAAAAGCCCGGAGAAATGGCCGCCATCTTAAACGGCCTCAAGGAGGGAGACATTCTTTTTGTGGATGAGATCCACCGGCTCAACAAGCAGGTGGAGGAGGTCCTTTATCCTGCCATGGAGGACTTTGCCATCGATATCATGATCGGCAAGGGCGCCTCCGCCAAATCCATCCGCCTGGATCTGCCTCACTTTACCCTGGTGGGAGCCACCACCAGAGCCGGCCTTCTGTCGGCCCCCTTAAGAGACCGCTTCGGCGAGATCCACCGCCTGCAGTTCTATACGCCCCAGGAGCTGAAGACCATCATCATGAACTCTGCCCAGGTGCTGCAGGTGGAGATCGAAGAGGAAGGCGCTCTGGAAATGGCAAGAAGGAGCCGGGGAACCCCCAGGCTTGCCAACCGCATTTTAAAGCGGGTCAGGGACTACGCCCAGGTCATGGGAGACGGAAAGATCACCAGCGGGATCGCATCCACTGCCCTGGATTTGATGGAAGTGGACAAGATGGGCCTGGACAGGGCGGACAGGAGCTTTCTCCTGACCCTGATCCGGAAGTTCGGCGGCGGTCCCGCAGGCCTGGATACCCTGGCGGCCTCCATCGGCGAGGATCCCGGCACCATCGAAGATCTGGTGGAACCCTATCTGCTGCAGAACGGCTTTATCAATCGTACGCCCAGAGGCAGAGTGGCCACGGACGCGGCCTATCATCATCTGGGACTGCAGGCTCCCGAGGACCTGCAGGCATAAGGGAGAAAGACTATGGCTTCTAAGAATGATATAAGGGTCACCATCGGAGGAAAGACCTATACCCTGAGCGGCTATGAGAGCGAAGCCTATCTGAAGGAAGTGGCAGCCTATCTCAACGAGAAGATCGCGGAGATCCGCAATGACAAAAGCCTCAACGACCTGCCCTTCGAGATGCGAAATGTTCTGCTGCAGCTGAATATTGCCGACGACTACTTCAAGGCCCGCGACGAGGTGGCCATGCTGCGGAAACAGGCAGCCGAAACAGAGACTTACTACAGCGATATGAAGCATGACCTGGTGGCTGCCCAGATGAAGCTGGAAACAGCCCAGAAGAAACTCAGGGAGCTGACAGATAAATAATCCCGGGCGCAGAAGCTTCTGCGCCCTTTTTCAATAGGATAAAAGGACAAAGCTATGATGCATACAGTGGAACTGCTGGCCCCCGCGGGCAGCAGAGAAGCCTTTCTGGGAGCCCTCAGCGCCGGAGCGGACGCCGTCTATCTTGCAGGACAGAAATTCGGGGCCAGGGCCTATGCCGGAAATTTCACAGAGGAAGAACTGATCGTAAGCCTCAGGGAGGCTCATCTTCTCGGCAGAAAGATCTACCTGACGGTCAATACCCTGACAAGAGAGGAAGAGCTTCCCGAGCTTACGGATTTTGTGGCCAGGATGTATGAACAGGGCCTGGACGGGGTCATTGTCCAGGATCTGGGGGTCATTTCCGCCCTGCGGAAAAGATGCCCGGGACTTCTTCTTCATGCCTCCACCCAGCTGTCCGTCACGGGAGCCGAGAGCGTCAGGTTCCTGAAGGACCTGGGGGTCTGCCGGGTAGTGCCCGCCAGAGAGCTGTCCCTTAAGGAAATGAAGCAGCTCAAGGAAGAAGGCGGCATCGAGGTGGAAGCCTTTATCCACGGGGCTATGTGCTACTGCTATTCCGGCAGATGCCTTATGTCGGGCTTTCTGGGCGGACGCAGCGGCAATCGGGGGCGCTGTGCCGGCACCTGCCGCCTTCCCTACAGGGTCCTGGATCCGGAAG
Organism: uncultured Lachnospiraceae bacterium; assembly: GCA_946614165.1. Lineage (GTDB taxonomy): Bacteria > Bacillota > Clostridia > Lachnospirales > Lachnospiraceae > CAG-791. The sequence continues at coordinate 15,574 of CAMOGQ010000040.1, read as the reverse complement.
GAAGGCCTGCGGGCACGGATGCGGGGAAGAAGGAATATTACCCCATCTCCATGAAGGACATGAGCGTTCTGGATATCCTGCCGGACCTGATGGACGCGGGCATCGATTCCTTCAAGATCGAGGGCAGGATGAAAAAGCCTGAATACGCCGCCGGCGTCACTTCGGTCTACCGCAGGTACATCGACTACTTCTACAAGTGGGACCGGGAGGGCCGGAAAAGCCCCTGGAGAGTGAAAAAGGAAGACGGGGCCTGGCTGACCTCCCTCTATATCCGGACCGAGATCGGAACGGGATACTACTATCAGGATAAGGGACGGGACATGCTGACCATAGGCCTTCCCGGTTATGCGGGAGCGGACCCGGCCATCCTGGAAGAGGTCAGGAAAAGGTACCTTTCCGGCCTGCCGAAACTGGGCATAAAAGGAAGGGCCTTCCTGTATGAAGGCCAGGAGGCGGTCCTTGAGGTGGAATATGACAAGATCCGGGCATCTGCCCGGGGCATTCCTGTCAGTGCCGCTCAGAAAAGACCGGTCACGGAAGCAGAGATCCGGGACCGTCTGTCAAAGACAGGGGATACTCTCTTTGTTTTTGACAGCCTTCAGGTATCCTGCGGGGACGGGATCTTTATACCCAACGGGGCTCTGAACGCCCTCAGGAGGGATGCCCTTTCCGCTCTGGAGGAGGCCATCCTCACGGAGCGGATAAGAAAGACGAAAGAAGAAGCCGAACCGCAGACAGAAAGAAATGACTTTGCCAGGGCTTCCTGCCCCGGGGGGATTTATAAAGAGGGAGACGGCATGCCGCTTCCCGTTTATGTTTCCGCCGTTACCCAGGCCCAGGCCGACGCGGCCGCGGGGGCCGGGTGCAGCGTTCTGATCGCGGACGCATCTCCCGATATCCAAAGGCCGGCGGGCTTTAAAGGCGCCTTCTTCAGAGCCCTGCCTTCGGTCTTCCGTATAAAGGACCGCAGGCGTATGACAGATTTCATGAAGGGCTGCGACGGCCTTATGGTCAGGACCCTGGAGCAGCTGGAATTTATAAGGGAAGCCGGCTTTGAAGGGCAGGTCCTGGCGGACGCCTCCATTTATCAGTGGAACGGGGAAAGCGCCGCCTGTCTGGACGCCTATGCGGATGCCAGGGTCCTTTCCTGGGAGCTGGACAGACGGGATCTGAAGAATCTTCTTGACAAAGGCAGCCAGAAGAATATCATGATGGTCTACGGCAGAGTCCCTCTGATGGTCTCCGAAGGCTGCCTGAAGAAGACAGAAAACGTCTGCAGCGGCCGGGAGGAAGGCTTCTGGAAGCTGCTGGACAGGAAGAATAAACAATTCCCGTGCAGAACCGTCTGCAGCTTCTGCTATAATGTCATCTATAACAGCCTGCCCCTGTCCCTGCACCAGTATCTGCAGGACCCTGCAGTGACCGGATGTGATGCCATGCTTATTTCCCTGACCACAGAGGACGCGGGGGAGAGCAGGCGGATCCTGAAGGCATTCATGCAGCCGGCAGAGGCGGGAGAGGGAGGAAGATCCTTCCCTCTGACGGAATACACCAACGGACATTTCAGGAAAGGCGTTCTGTAGAAGCCTTTCAGGGTAAATATTTTTTATGCAGGCTTACGTAGTATCCTACTCCAAATACATCATTGCCGCCGCACTGGCTGTCTATACACTGACAGCCTATTTTGCGCTGCCTGTCAGAAGGGGCAGAAATCCCTTCTTCCTGCTTTTCATGCAGAGATTTTCCTGGGCCGTGTTTATGGTCAACGCCACACTGACGCTCTGGAAGCTGGGAGGAGAGGATTCAGCGATCCTTCTTTCGGGCGCCCTGTGCACCCTGGCCTTTCTGGCCTTTATGCTGCTTTTTCAGACCTTTTATGCCAAAGCCCATGTCATGCTCTTCAACAACGTCTGCATGATGCTGAGCCTTGGCCTTGTTATGGTTGCCAGGATCAACTTCGCAAAGGCCCAGAAGCAGTTTGTGATCGCATGCGCGGGGCTTGTTTTCATCCTGATCTTTCCGGTCCTTAGAAAGCAGCTGGAATTTTTAAGGCATCTCTGGCCAATCTGCGCGGCTGCGGGCCTGGCCCTGATCGGAATCGTGCTGCTCAGCGGCCGGTCCGTCAACGGAGCCAACCTGATGCTGACGCTGAAGGGTTTTACCTTCCAGCCATCCGAGCTGGTCAAGATCCTTTTCCTCCTCTTCCTGGCAGGAGCTTTTGCCAAAGAAGTTACGGGATTCAAGGTCTTTCTGACCTTTGTCATCGCCATGGCCCACGTGGGCATTCTGGTCCTGTCCTCAGACCTGGGCTCGGCCATGATCTTCTACGTGGTCTATTTCATGATGCTCTATATCGCCACGGGCCGTTTCCGCTATCTGACCTGGGGCGCTCTGATGGGGGCCGCTGGCGCCGTTGCCTGCTACTTCCTCTTTGCCCATCTCAGGGTCAGAGTGGATATGTGGCTGGATCCCTGGACCTATATCAATGACGGAGGCTATCAGATCACCCAGGCTCTCTTTGCCATCAGCTTCGGGGGACTCTTCGGAGCCGGCCTTTACCAGGGCATGCCTTCCAGGATCCCCTTCGTGGAATCGGACTTCATTTTTGCCGCCATCGCGGAGGAAATGGGCCTGGTGACGGCTGTCTGTCTGGTCCTTCTGTGCCTGAACATCTTTATCGATATCCTGGTCCTTTCGGAGCAGTATTCCAACCGTTTCTTCAGGATGTTCACCTTTGGCACGGGCGTCATGTATATCTTCCAGACCTTTGTGACCGTGGCCGGCGAGACCAAGTTCATACCTCTGACCGGCGTGACCCTTCCCCTTGTAAGCTACGGAGGCACCTCGGTCCTGTCCACCCTGATCCTTTTCGGCATTGTCAGCGCCATCTTTATCCTGCACGGAGAAAGAGAGGAAGTTTTCCGGAAGAGGCTGGAAGAAGAAAAGGCAGAGGCCGTCCGCAGGGAAAACGCGCGCAGGAGAGCCCTCCGGGAGGACGAGGATGTGAAGAGGGCCCCCGCGCCGGGCAGAAAAAAGAAAAGAAAAACCGGCTTTACCATGGACGATCCCAGGTTCCAGCCGGGCGCATCGATCTTCGGAGACGATGAAATCCGTTTCTGAGGACAGCGTTTCTGATATAGATTTGATATGAACAAGGAGCGTATATGTCTTCTGATCTGAGCAACGAAAAACAGCATGCCGGAGGGCAGATCATCGTCGTTATGGTGATCTTTTTCCTTCTCATGGTGGCAGTGACCGCATGGGCCGTCTACTATGCCATTGCCAACCGGGTAGAGCTTTTCAATAACGACAACAATCCCAGAGAGACCCTTCTGGCACAAAGGATCGAACGGGGCACCATCTATGCCGCCGACGGCAGCGTGCTTGCGGAAAACGACGAATCCGGGAACAGGGTCTATCCCTACGGCAGAGTCTTTGCCCATGTGGTGGGTTATTCCGCCATGGGCGGAAGCGGCATCGAGGAATACAGCAAGTATGACCTGCTGCATTCCAACATCCCCTTCATGGAAAAGGTGGAATGCGACAAAAAAGGCAGCAAATATCCCGGCGACAACGTCACCACCACCCTGGTGCCCAGGCTCCAGCAGGCAGCCTACGATGCCATGGGAGGCTACGAGGGCGCCATTATCGTGACGGAGGTAAGGACCGGAAAGATCCTGGCCATGGTCTCCAAGCCCGACTATGACCCTGACTATATCGCCAGGGACTGGAACTTCTACCTGGAAGAGGACGACGAGGGGACTCTGGTCAACCGCGCCACCCAGGGCCAGTATCCGCCCGGATCCACCTTCAAGATCGTGGACGTGGTGGAGCTGCTACAGGAACATCCGGATGCGGATGAAACCTACCATTTTTCCTGTTCGGGAAGCTTTTCCCAGGACGGAGAATCCATCACCTGCTATGACCATGACGTTCACGGGGAAGAAGATCTGACCGCAGCCTTTGCCAACTCCTGCAACTCGGCCTTTGCATCCATAGGCCTGTCCCTGGACAAGCGTGAGTATATGGCGACGCTGAAGAAGCTTATGTTCAACGGAAAGCTTCCCTACGATCTGCCCTACAACACCAGCAAGCTGAACCTGACCACGGACATTTCCACCAGAGAAATGATCCAGGTCTCCATCGGCCAGGGCACCACTCAGATGTCTCCCCTCCACCTGAACATGATCACGTTGGCAGTGGCCAACCACGGGGTTCTGATGAAGCCCTACCTGGTGGACCACAGGACCGACGCGGACGGCCGCCTTCTGGATGTAAGGCAGCCGGAAGAATACGGAGAGCTGATGAGCTCCGAGATCGCCGCAAAGCTCAGGACCTATATGAGGGCCGTGATCACGGACGGTACGGCCACAGTCCTCAGGAACCAGTCCTATAATGCGGCCGGCAAGACCGGTTCCGCCGAGTTCAACGACGAACTCAATTCCCACTCCTGGTTCACCGGCTTTGCTCCCGCGGAAGATCCCAAGATCTGCGTGACCTGCATTATCGAAGGCCAGGGCACGGGATCCCGTTTTGCGGTCCCTGCGGCCAAGGTGGTGTTCGACGCTTACTTCAATGACTGACATGGAAAGCTGAGACAGACCTGCATCTTAAGGCCGACATCCCGCCCTGGGATGCCACTTAAAAAAATTGTCTTGCAGAACCTCGTGACCTGTGCTATTATAAATTTCCGTGACGAGTTTCTTTATGGATTCGGCGACATCAGTTAACGATTAAAAGAAAAAGGTGGTTTAAAGATGGGCGTTTTACGTTGGATCTTAACAATTGCAATCATTCTTATAAGCGTTGCTCTGACAGTGATCATCCTCATGCAGGAAGGCAAGTCTCAGGGCCTCGGCGCGATTGCAGGCACTTCCGATACCTACTGGGGAAAGAACAAGGGCCGTTCCATGGAGGGATTTCTTGTCAAGTTTACGACAGGCCTCGTTGTTGCTTTCTTCGTAATCGCGATCCTGCTGAACATGAATATGTTCTGATCTTTGTTAAGATGAGTGAAACGGCGCCCGGAATTTGCGGGCGCCGTTTCTTTTTACAAAGCTGTTCCGGGAGGATACCATGACAGCCAGAGAACCGATCAAGCTGGTGGCCAATAACAAAAAGGCCTACCACGATTATTTTATAGAAGAAAAATATGAAGCCGGCATCGAGCTCTACGGCACGGAGGTCAAGTCCATCCGCCTGGGCAAATGCAGCATCAAGGAAGCCTATGTCAATATCGACCGTGGAGAGGCCTTTATCGAAGGCATGTCCATCAGTCCCTATGAGAAGGGCAACATCTTCAACCGGGAACAGTACAGAAAGCGCAGGCTCCTTCTTCATAAGAAAGAGATCCTGAAGCTGGCCGGCCAGGTCCAGCAGAAGGGCTATACCCTGGTCCCTCTGCAGGTCTATTTCAAGAACGGCAGAGTGAAGATCGAGATCGGTCTTGCCAAGGGCAAAAAGCTCTACGACAAGAGAGAATCCATCAGGAAAAAGGATGCCGGACGGGAAGCGGAAAGAGACTACAAGGTAAATCTGCGCTGACCGGACTGGTCAGTCACCGTGCATTCACTGTGATGCCCTGTTAACAGGGCATGTCCCGTTCCCTGCGGGAGCGGATGTATACTTTTTATAAGGCAGCCATATAAAAGGCAGCCTGAAAAGCGGAATCTTTCATCCGGTCAACTGCCGGTTGAAAGCTTTACCGGGCGGTTGCATTCCGGTGAACTGCCTGCTAAAATATTGGCAACAGCTGGAAGATCATCTTCCCTGTCAGATACGGGTTAGTAAAGGTTTCGACAGGGGTCTTGCAGGTGGAGAAGCTATCCGGGGCCGTACGTCATAGGGCAAAATTAAAAATAAACGCTAACAACAGAGTAGCACTGGCAGCATAAGCTGCCTGTCGCCTGAAGGACACCTGCATCCTTCAGATACGGCATCATGAAAGCAGGAAACGACATCGGTTAAGCTTTGCGCCGATGGGCGTATGATGAAGCTACCGGAGAATCGGGATTGACTGTTTTCCCGTTTCCGAGGGAAATGCCGAAAGGCGAAAAAACCGTCTATGATAGTAGAAGTACGCTGAATGGGCTTTTGGACGCGGGTTCGACTCCCGCCTAATCCATCAGAATAGGATTGCTATTTTTTACAAGATAGTAATCCTATTTTTTTGCCAGACGTCCTGAAATACAGAAAAACCTGTCTTTCTGCCAGGCAGGAGGGGCCCTTCATCGCTGTCATTCATGCTGAGCGGGTTCATCATCCATACAGATCCGAATTTGTGAGGAAAAAAGATATGATACATTTGGAAAAAATCGATTCAACCAACATATGGGAGATCGTTGATCTGAGGGTATTTAAATCTCAGAAAAACTTCGTTGCGGAAAACTGGAAAAGTATCGTCCAGGCTTACGGTGTTCGGGATTCGGCCACAGCTGCGTTTCCATTTGCCATCTATAAGGACAAAAGACCGGTTGGGTTCCTGATGATCGGTTTTAACGAGGCTGCGATGTATGAAAATTGGGATGACGTTGAAGCCCCAAAGTCACTTGTCAACAACTACTCCCTCTGGCGTTTGATGATTGACAAGCGATATCAAAAACGCGGTTACGGCAGAGAAGCGATAAAACTGGCTCTTGACTTTATCAGAACGTGGCCCTGCGGAAAAGCTGAGTATTGCTCCCTTTCTTACGAGCCGGAAAACGAGGTGGCAAGAGAGCTGTACCGTTCCTTAGGCTTTATGGAAAATGGTGAAATGGACGGCGAAGAAATCGTCGCAATATTGAAGCTGTAATACAGAGCGCGTTAAATTCCGGTTTTGCCGATGCGCTTCGCGGCGTCTGTTTTTTTCGGATTTCTGATCCGGAGGGGATTTTTCCGGTCCTGTCCGAGAGAAAAGCCGGTTCTGTGAGGAGTTTCACAGGATTTGGCTGCTTTTCAGGCAGGATCTGGCGGGATTTCCGGAAGAAGGTGCTGTATAGTAACAATTGTCAGGAGGAACAAAAAAGGATACAGCCTTAAGGCCCCTGATCTGAATACAAAACCAGCCCCGCGCTGTTTACATATATCTTTTTCGGATATTATCGTTAAATTCGTTAATCATATAACCCTCCCCTATGCAGAAGCCCCGGTTCATCCGGTGCTTCATTTTTTTGCTTTTTTATCCGAGGGAAACCGGAAAATTGCTCTGGTAAAGAGAAAATACCCGGTGGAAAAAATACAGGAACTGTTCCTGGTAAACAGAAAGTGTTAATGCATGCCGCCGGGTATGCGGTATGATAGATACAGGGCATATCTGTGAGAAAGAGAGCTTATCCTTTGCCCGCATTCTGCTGAACGCCAGGAACCGTTAAAAAACTGGGAGAAAAAAGATGTTGAGATTTATTGCTTTTGTCCTGCTTGCGGCAGCCATGGAGCTGCTTTTGCTTATAAGAGATAAAAAGCGGAACGCAGTTAAGGAAGAAGACCCAATGGCCCTTCCCTGTACGGCCTATAAAGTAATTGAACCGGGTTTTAACTATATCCCTGGAAGGACGACCTGGAATGAAAAAAACAAGCGCTATGTCACGGACTGGAAATATGGGTGGACATACCAGGGCACCAGGCATACCATGATGTTCTGCGACGATCCAGGCAGCCAGTATGAACACTATTTACCGGTCTTTCCGGATGAACTCCGTATTACTATCCACAAAAAGACAGGAAAATTCTATGTCAGCAAAACGGCCAGGGCCGCAAAACGCAGGTCGCTTTTTATCCTGATGGTTCCCATGATACTGAGCTGGATCATTACAGGCCTGATCTTCAGATAAGAGGAGAGAGTGGTCATGAAAAGCGGAAGAGTCCATAAACGCATACTGGCTGCCATTGCACTGGCCGTTGGTCTGTTCGCTACGCTCTGCCTGTTCTGGTACGGATTTAAATATTCTCCTTACCGGAAGATGACTGAAAACATGCAGTTTAATAACGATTCCGAAAAGCCCAGATACGTCTATACGGACGATCAGTATCTGTACAGGCTGAAGATGCCGGGATTTCTGTCTTTTGAGTCCGGTTTTCTGTATGTGGGACCTGCGGACGAGACGGCAGCTTCATTCATTGTGGATGGGAACGGCGATCTGAGGGAGCAGAATATCCCCCATGTGGATATGTTTATCTGGCCCAGGATCTTTTCCGAACCGGAATACGGAGTGACCATCTATGAAGAAGACTGGAGCGGACAGTTTATGATGAGCAGCCAGGGTAAGTATCTGCCGGATGAAGATATGTCTCAGGAGGACATGGAAGACGCCCGGGATCTTTTTGAAAAGCACAGGGACCAGATCATGGATGTTATGCAGGCAGCGGATGCTTTATGGGGAAGCAGGCTGAAAAAATAGTTATATGTGCTGCAGGCAGATAAGTGCTTATGGCCGCCGGATCAGAGGATTCGGCGGCCATGTATGTACCGGTGCGGCATAGATTATGACACGGAAAAGGGCTGGCTGAAATACTTAAGACTGGTGCAGAGAAAAATACTCATCGTTCGTAATGAGTCCAAAGGCTGATGATTTTGACAGTTTTTTCCTCCTCGAGCACCTGGTAAACCAAACGGTACTGCAAATTGATTCTTCTGGAATAAAGACCCTGAAGGTAACCGACCAGTTTCTCATACGACGGCGGAGTCTGATAAGGATTTTCACGAATGACATCAATGAGGGCTTTAGCTTTCGTATCAAGATGAGCAGCTTTCAGCCTGGGAATATCCTTTACAGCAATTTTAGTATATACAATTTTGTACACTTACCAGTCCACCTCCTCCTCAGAGACCGTTTCGGATAAAGGAGTATTCAGACCTTCGACCAGTTTCTCCTTCATGTTCGGAAAAGAGGTAAGGTATAAGGTTTCCAGCAGGCCAAGATATTCTTCCTCGCTGATCATCACTGCGTTTCCGTCTTTGGCAGTAATGGTGACAGGTTCATTAAAGCGGACTGTTTTCTCGACCATGGAGTATACGTTCTTTCTGAAATTGGTAATCGTAGTAATAGTCATATAAAGCACCTCCTTATAACGTACATAATAGCGTACGTCTCTGCTTAAGTAAATATCCGTCGCTGCCGAAGAAAAAAGCATTGTCTTTTTTCTGCTGATTTCTTTCCGAACCGGGAGTTGACATTGATTTTTATTCGGATATGATATAAGAAGTTTTTAACAGAATTGTTTTCGGGAAAGGTTTATTATGAGCGGAGAAGAAAAATCCAGAAAGATGGATATAAAGACCTTTCTGATGATGCAGGCCATCGTTTTTGTCTATACCCTGACCGGCATTACGGAAAAGTATGCGTCCATCATGAATAAGAAATACGGCCTGATCTCCATCCAGGTGATCTTTTTCCTGGGCCTGACAGTGCTGCTGCTTGGCATCTATGCCATCTTCTGGCAGAAGGTCCTCAAAAGGGTGGATCTGTCCATCGCCTATGCCAACAAGGGCTTCGGCATCCTCTGGTCCCTTGTCTATTCGGTCCTGCTGTTTAAGGGCGTGATCACACCGGCCAACGTCGCCGGCATCGCCCTGATCTGTCTCGGAGTATGGGTGGTGAACAGGAAATGACAGTAAAAGGTGTATTGCTTATGATCCTTGCGGCCCTTCTTTCGGCAGTATCTCAGGTGCTCCTGAAGATCAGCGCAAGAAAAAAACACAGTTCCTCCATTACGGAATATCTCAACATTTATGTGATTCTGGGCTACGGGATCCTGGCCCTGACCATGCTGATGACCACTTTTGCCTACGGCTATCTGGAGTACAAGTACGGCCCGGTCCTTCTGTCCTCGGCCTATGCCTTCGTCCTTCTGTCAGGCTGGCTCTTCCTTAAGGAAAAGCTGACCGTCAACAAGGTGGTGGGAACCCTGCTGATCGTGGCAGGCATCATCGTCTACGGCCTGTTCTGAAGCGGAAGAGAAGAAAACAGGTGCTTATATCAGTATATTTTGTGATTATACGGGAAGTCTCTGCATATATTTTGTGCAGGGGCTTCTTTCCTTTTGAAAATAAATGTGCTATAAAGTAGTGTATGTTTTTGTACCCAGTTAGAAAGAGAGAATGTATGTTCAAAGAAGTATTTACCATTCCCGAAGCCTATGAGGTCGTTATGCAGAGGCCTCTGGACGATATCAAGACAAATTCCTGGCTGCTCCGCCATAAGAAGACCGGAGCCAGGGTCGCTCTGCTTCCCTGCGAGGACGACAACAAGGTCTTTTACATCGGTTTCCGCACCCCGCCCGCCGATTCCACCGGCGTGGCCCATATCATCGAGCATACCGTGCTGTGCGGATCCAGGGACTTCCCTGTCAAGGATCCCTTCGTGGAGCTTGCCAAGGGATCTCTCAACACATTCCTCAATGCCATGACCTATTCCGACAAGACCGTCTATCCTCTGGCCAGCTGCAACGATACGGACTTTAAGAATCTCATGCACGTATATCTGGACGCGGTCCTTTATCCCAATATCTACCGCCAGAAGCATATCTTCGAGCAGGAAGGATGGCACTACGAGACCGATCCCGAAACGGGAGAGATCACCATCAACGGCGTCGTATACAACGAAATGAAGGGGGCTCTTTCCTCCGGCGACGACGTGCTGGGAAGAGAGATCTACGCAAGCCTTTATCCGGATACCCCCTACTTCCATGAGTCCGGCGGCGATCCCCTGAATATCCCGGATCTGACCTACGAGAACTACCTGGATTTCCACAGGCGCTATTATCATCCCTCCAACTCCTATATCTATCTTTACGGAGACATGGATATGACGGAGCGTCTGGAATATCTGGACAGAGCCTATCTGTCCGCCTTCGACGCCCTTGAGATCGACTCCACCATTCCCGTGCAGGAGCCTTTTGAAACTCCGGCATTTGTGGAAAAGCATTATTCCATCATGGAAGACGAAGACGAAAAGGGCAAGGCCTACCTGGCCTGGAACGCAAGCCTGGGCAGGGACAACCTGGACAAGGAGCTGATGACGGCCCTTAAAGTCCTGGACTATGTCCTGTGCGACATGGAAGGCGCCCCCATCCGCAAGGCCCTTCGTGAGAAGGGCCTGGGAGAGGATGTCTATTCCATCCTGGAGCTGGGCATCCGCCAGCCCACCTATTCCATCATTTCCAAGTATACGGATCCGGAGAGAAAGGACGAATTCCTCTCCACCATCCGCGAGACCCTGGAGGGCCTGGTCAGAGATGGTATTAATCAGAAGGCCCTGACAGCCGGCATCAACCATTTCGAGTTCCGCTACCGCGAAGCCAACTTCGGTTCCTATCCCAAGGGACTGATCTACGGCCTGGGCTGCCTGGACACTTGGCTCTACGACGAGAGCAGTGTCTGGAACGGCCTGGAGGTGGGCGATATCTATCAGATGCTGCGCCGTGAAAAGGAAAACGGCTATTTCGAAGCTCTGGTGGACAGATACCTTCTTCATAACGACCACAGCAGCCTCCTTCTGCTTCTGCCCGAAAAGGGCCTGGCAGACAGGCACGCTGCCCTGCTGAAAAAGAAACTGGAAGACTATGCCGCCTCCCTGACACAGGAAGAAAAGCAGGCTCTGATCGACCGGGAGAAGTCCCTGAGAGTATGGCAGGAGACCCCGGATACGGAAGAGGACATCCGCAAGATCCCCACGCTTTCCAGAGGAGACCTGAAAAGAGAAGTCACTCCTTACGTCAACGACGTAAGAAAGGCGGGAGATGTGACCCTTCTGGCCCATCCTCTCTTTTCCAACAGGATCCACTACCTGAGCCTTTTATTCGATATCACAAAGCTGCCTGCCCGCTATTATCCCTACCTGGGAATCTATAAGGCGGTCTTTGCGGCCATGGATACAGAAAACTTCGACTACGCCGAACTGGACAGCGAGATCGACATCTATACGGGCGGCATCGGCTGCTCCGTTTCCTCCTATACCAGGGCGGACGACGTGAAGTCCTACAGGACCTTCATGGAGATCCACACCAAGACCCTGCACGAAAACCTGGAGGAGACCTTCCGTCTCTTCAGGGAGATCCTTCTGCATACGGACTTTACCGACGCCGCAAGGCTTCGGGAGATCCTGGAGGAGGAAAGGGCCGGCAGCCGTCAGGAGCTTGCATCCTCCGGCCATGCCACAGCCCTGATGCGGGCCATGTCCTATTTCTCCGAAACGGCCATGATCAGCGACATCGTGAACGGCGTGGAAGAGTACCGCACACTGGACCGGATCACGAAGGAAATCTCCATGGAAGGAGAAGCTGGCGAAAAGGCGGCGGCAGACCTGGCCAGGACCCTTACGGAAATGACTCATGCCATCTTCCGCAGGGAAAATCTCCTTGTGGACGATACCGCAGAGGAAGCAGACCTGTCAGCAGACGTATCTCTCATCAGAGACTTCGCGGAGGATCTCTTTGCGGATCCCCTTCCGGATACCGAACCGGCTTCCTTTGTTCCTGTCAGAAAGAACGAAGGCTTCAAGATCGCAGGTCAGGTCCAGTTCGTGTGCAGGGCCGGCAGCTTCCTGAATAAAGGCCTTGTCTACAACGGAGCCCTCAGGGTCATGAGGGTGATCCTGGGCTTTGAATATCTCTGGGCCAGGGTCCGCGTCAAGGGCGGCGCCTACGGCTGCATGAGCGGCTTCGCCAGAGACGGCGCCTCCTACATGGTATCCTACAGGGATCCCCATCTGAAGCAGACCGTGGACGTCTTTAAGGAGGCGGCCGAATACATCCGCCATTACGACGCGGACGAAGAACAGCTGACCAAGTCCATCATCGGCACGGTATCCGCCATGGATCATCCCATGACCGCTTCGGGCCTGGGACGCTACTCTCTGACGGCCTATCTGACCGGCAGCACACTGGATCAGATGCAAAAGGAAAGAAATCAGGTCCTGGATGTGACGGCGGAGGATATCCGCGCTCTCGCTCCTTATCTGGATGCCCTGATCAGCGATGAATGCATCTGTGTCGTGGGCTCGGAAGAGAAGATCGAAGGAGCCAGAGACCTGTTCGATAAGGTAGAAAAACTCCTTTAAAAGAATAAAGAAGGAAAGCATGTCAGAAAATATGAAAAAAGCGGGCTTTGCCACCATTATCGGCAGGCCCAACGTGGGCAAGTCCACCATTATGAACCGGATGATCGGCCAGAAGATCGCCATCACCTCCTATAAGCCCCAGACCACCAGGACCCAGATCCGCACCATCTTTACGGACGAGCGGGGCCAGATCGTCTTTCTGGATACCCCCGGCATCCAGGAGCAGAAGAACCGCCTGGGAGAATATATGCTGAAGGCGGCTTCCTCCACCGTAAAGGAAGTGGACGTCATCATCTGGCTGGTGGAGCCCAGGGAAAAGCTCTCCGGAGAGGACCAGGCCATCCTGGGACTTCTGGAGACGGTGAAAAAACCCGTGATCCTTGTGATCAACAAGATCGATACGGTCAAAAAGGAGCAGGTCCTGCCTGTGATCGCGGCCTATCAGGACAAAAGGGACTTCAGTGCCATCATTCCCGTCAGCGCCAGGACAGGCTCCGGCGTTGATGACCTGATGAAGAGCATCTTTGAGCTTCTTCCCGAGGGAGAGCCCTACTACGATGAGGACCAGGTCACTACGGAGACGGAAAGGGACATCGCCTCGGAGATCATCCGGGAAAAGGCCCTGCGTCTTCTCCAGGATGAGGTCCCCCACGGCATTGCGGTGACCATCGAGTCCTTTAAGTACAGAAAGAGCCGGTCCGGCCCCATCTGCGACATCGAGGCTTCCATTATCTGCGAAAAGGATTCCCACAAGGGAATCATTATCGGCAGAGGCGGCCAGATGATCCAGAAGATCGGCACGGCGGCCCGTACGGATATCGAAAACATGCTGCAGAACAAGGTAAATCTGAAGCTCTTCGTCAAGGTCCGCAGGGACTGGAAGGACAACGACACCCAGATGAAGAACTTCGGCTATGATGTAAGAAAATTCAGATAGAACCATGGAATCAGGCAGAACCTCCTACATGGATGTGACCGGGATCGTCATGAGCAGCCGTCCCATCGGCGAATACGACCGGCGCATTGTTCTTCTGACAAAAGAAAAGGGAAAGATCGCCTGCTTTGCCCGGGGCGCCAGGCGCCAGGGCAGCATGCTGATGTCCGCAGGCACCTTCTGCTTCGGAAGCTTCCGGATCTATGCCGGCAGGAATTCCTACGTCATGACGGAGTGCCAGATCCGGAATTATTTCCGGTCTCTTTCCGAAGACGTGGAGGGAGCTCTCTACGGCAGCTATTTCCTGGAGGTCATGGACTATGTGACCAGGGAGAACAATGACGAGACGGAGCTGCTGATCCTGCTCTACCAGAGCCTCAGGGCCCTGGAGTCCGAAAGTCTGGACAACCGCCTGGTCAGAGCCGTTTTCGAGATCAAGACCATTATGCTGGAGGGAGAGTTCCCCATGCCCGAAGATACGGGCAGGTATTCGGAGGGAGCCCTCTATACCCTGCAGCATATCGGGGCGTCAAAAGTCTCCGCCATCTATACCTTCAGAGTCTCCGACGAGATCCTGACGGAACTGGAGGAGATCGCAGGCAGGGCCATGAGAAAGAGCCTTTCCCACAAATTCGTCAGCCTGGACATCCTAAAGGCAATGACGGGGCACTGAAAAAGGCCTGTGAAAAGGCTTTTGAAAAGCATGAGCCGGATTGAAAAAAGAAAATGACTCATTTATAATGGTTCGGTGAGTGATTTTTGCTCACCGGAGGAAACAGATGAAAATCAGAAACACAGTCATGCTGCTGGCCCTTACGGGACTGATGCTGTCCCTGCCGGCCTGCAGCTATATTAAAGGCTATCCTGACACCAATACGGTGGAATTCTTAAATGACGGGTCTCTCAGAGAGACCAGCGTGGAAGAATTCGATCAGGACTATTACGATATGGCCGACCTGAAGGACCAGGTCCTTGCGGCGGTCAATTCCTACAACGAAGCCCATGAGGGGGCCGTCAGCGTGAACCTTTACGATGTAAGGGCCAGAAAGGTCAGACTTGTCATGACCTATAAGGACCCGGCGGCCTATGAGGAATTCAATACCCAGCCCCTCTACGCCGGCCCGGCAGGAGACTACGGAAAAGAGATCCCCGAAGAGACTTCCTTCAGCAAAGTAAAGGAAGACCTGTCCCTGAAGAGCCTGAACCAGCAGCCGGACCTGAAGGACCTGACCCTGTATGTGGTCACGAATCCCGTGGACGTTGCCGTATCCGGAAGAATCGAATACGTATCCGGAGACGTGGAACTGACAGGCCTTTCCAGCTGCAGGACAGGTGAGAATATTTCGGAAACAAATCCCGCGTATATCGCTGCGCGGTCCAATTAAAGCAACAGATCAAGTTAAAGGAGCAAGGAATTTATGGAAAAGACAATGGAAAAAATCGTTGCGCTTTCAAATGCCAGAGGATTTATTCATCCCGGTTCTCAGATCTACGGCGGTCTGGCCAATACCTGGGACTACGGCATCCTCGGCGTGGAGCTGAAGAACAACGTCAAGAAGGCCTGGTGGCAGAAGTTCGTGCAGGAGAGCCCCGAGAACGTAGG
>CAMOGQ010000039.1 GCA_946614165.1 uncultured Lachnospiraceae bacterium | reverse complement strand
CCCCTGAGCAGAACGGGGGAGGCGCCTTCGCATCTTCCCCGTTTTCCACTTCCCTCGTTATCTCACCTTCTGCAAAAAAGCGCCTCGGAGGGCGCTTTTTCTGCAGGATCCGTTTTTTACTGCCGGTTCCTTCCGCAGCATTTCTTGTATTTTTTGCCGCTGCCGCAGGGACAGGGATCGTTGGGATAGATCTTTCCGGAGGGTTTCATGAACATCTCCGGCCCGGCCTCGGGTGCATAGGAGGCAGAGGGAGCAGGCCCTGCCTTGGGGCCGCCTGAAATCTCTGCCCTGAGGGCAAGCGGGGAATAGCCCCGATTATAGAGCATGCATGTGTGGTTGCTGAGGGATACCAGCAGGTCCGCAAGGCGTTTCAGTGCGCTCTGGCTTCGGATGGGAACCCTCATATCTTCCGCCAGATGTATGGCATCCGAAAGCGTTTCTCCCCGGTTGAAGGTATTCCAGGCTTCCTCCGTAAAGTCCTCTGCCTCTTCCGGGGCCATTTTCAGGTCCTTCCTGCAGAAGGCCAGCAGGTCCCTTGCCTCCTTCAGCATGGAAGGATAGTCGTTTACCGCCAGATCCTCCACTTCCGCTTTTGACGGAATGTAGTAAGGTTTGTCCCCCTGCATCTCCTCCAGCTTCAGATACTCGTCGTCATGGAGCCAGCCCTCATGAATGATCCTGCCGTTTTCCGCTCTGCAGGGGCTCTCTGTTCCCATGTCCCGTATGGCCTGGATCATTTCCTTTTTGGGAAGAGTTCCGAACTGCTTATAGAGCCGGTAAAAGACCGGAACGGGGACAGAGCCGTAATAAAATACCACCGCGTCAAGACAGTCCCTCAGCCAGATATGCTGCCTTCTCTTTTCATGAAAGGCCTCCGAATCGATCCGGGAAAAGGCCGCCTCAAAATCCGTCGGGATATCAAATACAGGCATGGTGCCGTCTTTCCTGCGGAACATATACAGTTCCCCGGCGAAATCTGTAAGATCATCTCCTTCATCCAGGCTCTCTGCTGTATAAGTGCCGCCCCTCTGGCCGGCCAGTGCCTTTCTGAGAGAGGCGATCTCTTCATCCCGGTACTCCATCAGGCATTCTTTCATCATCTCCGGCGAAAGGATCCTCTCTGCGATCTTCCGGGCAAGGAATCCGGTCCATTCCTCTTTTCCCTTTTTCAGTACGCCGGACATTCTTTTTTCCTGCCAGCTGAGAGCCTCTGTATCCTCTGCGATCTCCTCCAGCAGCTTCTCGCCGTAGAGGAAAAACAGATAGTCCTTCAGGGTCTTTTTGCTGTCATCCAGAAAATTCTCCGGACCTATTCTGGTCCGCAGGGTTCCTGCCAGAGTGTTCAGCATCGCTTTGCCGCTCTGCTCTATGTTGTCCTCCCTGCTTACGGGATCCTTCATGCCCGGAACAAAGAATTTTCCGTCGGACTCTCCCAGGTAGGAAAGGATCTGACTGCGCCTCAGGAAAGGAAAGACTGTATTTTCTTTTTTGCTTCTTATAAAGCGGCCCTTTCTGTCCTCTGCCTTCCAGTTTTTATATTCGACGGAATACCGCCCGAGCTTCCGGGCCGTCACCGGAGCCCATTCCCCGCCGTTTCCGTGCATGGCATAGGCAGCGTCGGAGCATCTGTCCAGCATGGGGAAGGGAACGGGCAGCTGCTCCATATCCTCCACCTCTACCCTGTAGCACTCTTCCCCGTACCTGTCCGGCCAGTAGGAGACCCACTGGCCCGGCAGAAAGTAGTCATCTATAAAAGTGGTATCCGCTTCCCGGAGAGAAGCATCATACTTCCTGAACTCCAGATTTTCCTCCGGATCTTCCAGAAGCCGCATGGCGCTTTCCCGGTGCTCGAACATGAAGACGGTCTCTCCGTCCGATGTGATTTTTTCCTCATGGCCTGTCAGCAGATCCAGGTAAAAACTGAAAACGGAAAAGGTAATGCCTCCGGGCATCAGGACCTTCATCCAGACAGGAGGCTTTGATTTTTTCAGTATGACCTTCAGCCGGTAGCATGTATTCATATATCTTCGATCTCCTTGACATTCTTACAGCTCTGCAGGGAATTCCTCCGGACTGTCTCCGGGGGATTCTTCCGGTTTATCTTCCGGAAGAGGCCCCTCACTTCTTCCGCTTTCCGCCCTCTCCTGAGAGCTCCCCAGGTCCGGCACCGGACTGTCGTCCTTTTTGTAGTACAGGAACCCGTCCTTACTGTAAAGATGCCTGTTTTCCGGGTCCACTTCAAAATACAGGACAGGACGGTAGAAATCTATGGCGCCCTCTCCGTCATCACGGGCAAAATAGGGACAGCCTATGGCACGTTTTATATCGCTTACTTCTTTTCCCAGATGTATGGTCAGGACGATGTCCTGCCAGGTATAGGGCCTTTCGCTTTCATAGGTTTCAGGATCGATCATAAAAAGATAGTCCGCATCTTCCCGGGGGCTGACCTGCAGTGGGCAAGGAACCCCTGTCCCGTAAAAGCCGCCGAGGGAGACCACCTGGGCCTTTCCCACCCTGTCCGGAATGACAAATTCCGTATGGGCCGGGTCCAGGTCCCAGTAAATGACCTGGGCAAAGGCCTTTCTCCCGGAGGAGGATACCCTGTAGAAAATGCCGCCTTCCTCCAGGTCGTTTTTCCCGTCATAGCCGGTGCAGCCCGTAAGGAAAAGAAGACACAGTCCATAAAGAATCAAAAGATACACTGCAGATATCCGCCTGCGCCCTGCAGGCCCTGCTGAAACAGATCCTGACATCATATGCCCTCCCGAACCTTTTTTTGTTTACAGACGAGATCCGGCTCAGTCTGCGGATGAACTGTCCGCGGTATCTGCCGTATAGATCCGGAACCACTCCGTGATCTCCTGCAGCCGTTTGACCCTGTGTTTGGGCTTGCCGGATCTGGACAGCTCGTGATTTTCGCCGTGGAAAACGACCATTTTGCAAGGGACCCCTTTATATTTCAGCGCCGTAAAGAGCTGATACCCTTCCCCGATCGGGCAGCGGTAATCCTCGTCGCTGTGGATGATCAGAGTCGGCGTCTTTGCATTGCCGATGTACTTCAGGGGAGATACGTTCCACATCTGGGAGAATCCTTCCTCAGAGTAGGGATCGGTATTGCAGGTCTCACCGCACACGACGGGCGGGATATCGCTGACACCGTACATCGTGATCCAGTTCATGATGCTCCTCTGGGTGGCAATGCAGCAGAACCTGTCCGTATGACCATTAATCCAGTTGCTCATGTAGCCGCCGTAACTGCCGCCGGTGCAGCACACTTTTGCCCTGTCGATATCCGGATAGGCCTCCAGCACATGGTCGGCGAAGGCCATGATCTGCTCATAATCGATCCCGCCCCACTGCATATCCAGGTAAGAGAATTCGTTTCCTTTGCCGTCCGAGCCGTGGGGATTGCAGAACATGACAAAATATCCCTCCGAAGCCCAGTGCTGCATCTCGTGGAAAAAGACCGGCCCGTATGCACATTTAGGCCCGCCGTGGATATCCAGTATGGCCGGGTATTTTTTTCCGGCCTCATAGCCCATGGGAGCCAGCACCCAGCCGTCGATCTCCTCGTCGCCGTACCGGTCACTGTGAAACTTCGTGCAGATATAGGAGGGCTCTGCCACGTATCTGCCGCGAAGCGCCCTGCTGTTCAGCCCGGTCATCCGGCGAAGGCTCCCCTTTTCATCCGCATGATAGATCTCCTGCAGCTTCATGTCGTAGAGCCCCATCACCCACAGGTCGCCGGAAAGCACGTCAAAATCATAGAGCGCCCCCTCCTTTTGTACGAGGGTCTCTGCCTTCCCGTCAAGACCGATCCGACGGAGCACGTTTCGGGCGCCGTCGAGGGCCATATAATACACGTAGTCTCCGTCCGACTTAAGGCCCCGCCAGCTGCCGTACTCAATATCGCTGATCACGCCGTCGAAAACGCCCTCGTCCGCCTCGCGAAGAAGTCTGAAATCCTTCTCTTCTCCGGCGGTATCGTAAACATAGAAGAAAGGGTTTTCGTTTTCCCCGTATCTTCTACATTCGCTCCCAAGAACGATGAGTTTGTCACCGATCTTTCCCATCTCCATGATCTGGAGATAGGGCGCTACCTGCTCCGTGCAGCTTCCGGATGCAATATCGATCCGGTAGAGGCCGCTCTTAAACTCTTCCCTGCTTTCAACCGTCCGTCCGATCACATAGGCGGCGCCGCCGATCACTTCGAAGCAGTCAACGGTAAAAAGGGTATCCGTCAGCCTTCTCAGCTTTTCAGTTTTCACGTCGTAATGGAAAAGGGTATTCCGGGTGCCCTGGGTGATCCCTTCCCCGTTAGACCAGAAAGGAGACTCCGTCAGTTCCTCATAGTCCTCATTTTCCTTGATCTCCTTGAGGACCTTCTTTCTTGCGGCTTCCGCCATGGAGAAATAGTCCGGATATTTGACCAGAGTCTCTCCGGTCAGCAGATAGTTCCCGTCAGGCTGCTTTCTGAGATCCGACACAGGGATAGGGAATTCATAGGCCTTCCTGGCTTCGCCGCCGGATAGAGGCAGGCGCTGAAAGACCGTGATCGGCTCCTCCTCGCCCTTCTTCTTATCTCTGCCCCGTTTTGCAGAGAAAAGGATCGTATCATTGTCTTCGAAAAAGAATTCTCCTGCCTTCCCGTCCGTGACCAGCTGAACCTCCTGCCAGTTCTTTCCGGCAGCGTCTTTTCTGAGCATAAACAGGTTTGAATCGTAGTCATTGTCTTCCTCATTGACCGTCGAGACAATATAGGCAAGCTTATCGCCCTCCGGAGAGAGTGTCAGGGATGAAATGTATTTGTAGCTGTAAAAATCTTTAAGCCCGATCTTCCTCATGATTTTTATACTCTTCCTTCTCAGATATCATTTCCTGTGAATATGTGAATGCATCAGAATCATTATAGCATCCTGATTCCCGAAAAAGGGAGCTGATCTTACGCCTGCGTTCTGCCGCCTGCTTGCCGCCTGCTCTGAGGGTCCTGAATGCCGATCCTGCAGCGCGCAGCTTTTCAGGGGCCATCCAGACGGAGATCCGGGAACCGGGAGAGGGCAAAAGAACGGAGCATCCTGCTCTGGCAGGAAAATGGGCAGTCACTGAAAGATCTGGCAGAGAGTTCAGATTTGTCCCTGCGTATGATCCGGCAGTATGAGCAGGGAGCAAGGGACATCCGGAAGGCTTCTGTCTCCGAGCTCTTTGCTCTTGCAGAAGTTCTCCACTGCAGCGTGGAAGACCAGGAATTTAGAACGGGGGCTGCTGCACTGAAGTGTTTTTCAGTGCAGCAGCCCCCTGTCATCATAATAGTGGTGTTATTACTGTATCATCTGGATACTGAAAATGCCCCAAACAGGGGGGGCAGCAAAAGTCAACAAATATGTTCAAGACAAAAAAAGCGGAAAACGTTGATTTTACAACGTTTCCGCTCTCAGAGAAAGTGGTGAGGGGGGACTTGAATTAAATCAGCCTGAAAAAAGCAAGTAAAAATAAGGCTTCCTGACGTCAACAGTCACCAAAAAGTCAGCAGCTGCTTTATTTTCAGATCCGGTTCCCTCGTTCTTACCCGGAATCAGTAAAAATCCCATACAGCCTGCTTCGATAAGCCCGCTGCAGCTGCATGGGACCCTGTGGGATGCGTCCGGTCATTCTTCTCTGTGTACATAAGGTCTGAAGATCTGCAGAAGAATACCGGCATTGATCATGGGGATCAGGGCCGTATTGACGATCAGCAGGATCGGAGCAAGAAAGATCATCCCTGAAAGGGCAAGGGCCGTTGCCAGCATCAGAAGTGTCTTCCCCTTATGCGTAAGAACCAGCCCTGCGGCTTTTAACAATGTTTCCCGGAGGGTGCCGACGAACATGGCCTGGATGGCGAAAACGTACATGAGAATGCCGCCCCAGACAAACAGCAGAAGGATAAAGACAGGAATCAGCAGATGGAAAAAAGGATCTTCCGCCAGCCCTGCCCAGTAAATATCCAGAAGCAGGAACAGACCGCTTCCCATCATGATCATGCCCAGTGCCGTGCTCTGGAGAAAGCCGGAACGGAAGGCCTTCAGGTAATCTCTGATGATATATCCCTCCCTGCCTTCCCGGATCTTCAGGACTGTGCAGTAAAGGGCCTGGGTCGCAGGACCTATGGTAAATATTGGAAGACTGGTAACAAGCCACAGGATGCTCAGAAGGCAGGTATCAAAAAGCCTTGTCATCAGAACGGTAAATGTGCCCTCTTCTCCGAAAAAGCGGCCTATTCCTTCAAAGTTCATCTTTTTCTCCTTTCGGACATTGGGAGCTGATCATGGTTCCATCGACAGAAGTCTGTAATGCTCCGGAACATCCAGGTTCCTGGTATAACCGTCGTCATGATAGAGCAGATACTCTGTTTTTTTTGTGATCCATCCCAGCATGGTCAGATTATCTTCATCCAGGTCTTCAACGCATTCGGCGGCCTCTGCCAGAGGAAGGAAATGGTCCTTTCTGATAAACAGGGGCACCTCATTCAGTTCCACATGAATATAGTGGACGCCCTTTTCCATCCGCTGCGTCTCCATCTCTCCCGAGGGAAGGATTTTAACAAACAGCATGTCTTCGGGCAGATATACATACCGGCCTGCAGCATTCTGAACGTATACCGGAGCTGCCATAAGGCCCTCTCCCAGCATCAGCTGGTCTTCCACATCACAGGCCATGGGGTCATCGGGATAATCAAAAGCCAGGGGCCGGAAATACATTTCATCGTTCAGGGCCGCTTTGACATACTCGCTGTAAAGATATGGGAGAAGCCTGTAGCGTACGCCGATCACATGGGCAAAATCTTCAGGATCTTCAAACTGATAGCATTCCTGGTCTCTGGTATGGATGGCACTGTGATTGCGCATCAGAGGCGTAAAGACTCCGAAGGCCAGCCAGCGCAGCAGAAGGTCCCGTCCTGTGTCCGAGCCGAATCCTCCCAGATCCGCTCCCGTATAAAGAAAACCGCACATATTCAGGGATGCGGTCATCTGTATGTTGAGGAGCAGATGGGACCACCAGGATTTGTTGTCTCCCTGCCAGATCCCGCCGTAGCGGTGCATGCCTATGTAGGAAGACCTGGAAAAGATGAGGATTCTTCTGTCAGGAGAGATCCTTTCAAAGGCTTCTCCTGCCGCCCGCGTCATCATATAGCCGTAAAGGTTATGGACCCTGTCGTGACGGATCCTCGTCCCGTTCATGTCGTGGTAAAAGTCTTTATGAACCTCGGAAGAGGAAAGCTGCCCTGCCAGTCCCGCCAGTTCAAAGAAAGGGGTATCTCCAGCGGGCTTTGCCAGGAATTCCCGCATCTTTTTCCGTGCTTCCTCCATGGTCCTTTTCGTAAAAAAGATGGAGGGCTCGTTCATGTCGTTCCAGAAGCCGTCTATGCCAAGATCCATCAGTACCCTGTATTTGTTACCGAACCACTCCCTGGCTTTCGCATTGAGAAAGTCAGGATGATACGTCAGACCGGGCCAGCAGGCCGTATCAAAAGGCTTCCCCTCCCGGTCCGTACAGAAAAATCCCTTCTCCAGTCCTTCCATGCATACGTCATAGCCTTCCTCCTGTTTGATTCCGGCGTCTATGATGGGGACCAGATGAACTTTCTGATCCTTCATTTCCGAAACGAAGTTTCCTAAATCAGGGAATTTTTCCCGGTCCACCGTGAAGTCCTTGTAGGCATCCATGTAATCAATGTCCATATAGACTGCGTCCAGTGGGATATGGTTCTCTCTGTATCCCTTTACTACCTGCCGGAAGTCCTCTTCGTTTTTGTAGCCCCACCGGCTCTGTCCGAAGCCCATGGCCCACTTGGGAGCAATATAACTTCTGCCCGTCATCTTACGGAAGGTCCTGCAGATTTCCTTAAGGCTCTCTCCTGTGATCTCATAAAGATATAGATCCGCATGATCGCAGCTGACAGTCAGAATATCCTTTTTCGTAAAGCCTGCGTCAAAGGAGATCCTGCCGGGATAATCGAAGAAGAGCCCCAGGGGCTCAGGCCCGGACAGGAGGAGAAAGTTATGGGCACTGTACAGGGATCTGGCATCCTCCAGATGAAAGCTCCGGTCTTCGTTTTCGCTGACATAGACCCAGCCTCTTTTGTTGATGCCCCGGACCGTCTCTCCCAGCCCGTATATGGCCGTCTCTTTTTCCAGAGCCCGGATATAGGTAAAGCCTTCTTCATCTGTCAGCACCCTTCCCGATTCCGGCATTTCCTTCCGGCAGGGCAGATCCTGCACCACAGCCTCTGTTTCCACAGGTACTCCAAAGCGGTATTTTCTGATCATTTCCTTTCTCCCCGATTTTTTATTTTCTGATATGGATCATGAAGGCTTCGTAAGGGCGGAGCATTCCTTCTTTCATGCCATCATAATTATGAAGGAGCACCTTTCCCTTTTCTTTCCATTCTTCCGGAAGACTCCAATAAATCTCCCTTCCGAAGAAGTTGGCCGCCACCAGCATCTTTTCATCCTCCGTCTCCCGGATGTAGACGAAAAGTTCTTCGCTTTCGTGCTCCAGAAGGGTAAAGGATCCGTCCCTGAAGACCGGATACTCTTTTCTGAGGGCGATCAGCTTCCGATAGCAGTGATAAACGGAATCCGGATCGGCCAGGGCTGCTTTGACATTGATCTGGCTGCAGTTGGGATTGACCCTGATCCAGGGCTCCCCTTCGCTAAAGCCGGCGCATGGACCGTCATCCCACTGCATGGGCGTCCTGGCATTGTCCCGCCCCTTTGCGTGGATGGACCGCATGACATCTTCCCTGGGGATGCCTTCCCGGAGCCGGTCTCTGTAGGCATGGAGAAGCTCTATATCCCGATAGTCTTCGATCTCATACGGGGCATTTGTCATGCCGATCTCTTCTCCCTGGTAGATATAGGGCGTCCCCTGCATGCCGTGGAGGACCATGGCAAGCATCTTTGCGGACTCGGTCCTGTAAACTTTGTCATCTCCCAGGCGGGAGACCACTCTGGGAAGGTCATGATTGTTCCAGAACAGGCTGTTCCAGCCCCTCCCATGCAGACCTTCCTGCCACATGGCCATGGTATCCTTCAGCATCCTGAAATTGAGGGGTGCCAGGTCCCATTTGCTTTTACCCGGCTGCTGATCCGCAAAGGTATGCCAGAACTGAAATACCATGGAAAGCTCTTTTCCGTCCGGTGAGCTGAACTTCCTGGCTCGCTCTATGTCGGCTCCCCATGCTTCCCCTACTGTGACCAGATCTGCCCGGGAAAAGGTCTCACGGGTCATTTCCTGCAAATATTCATGGAGTCTTGGTCCGTTGGCCAGGATCTTTTCATCCGGCACCTTGGCGATCTGATCGATCACATCCAGACGAAAGCCCGATACGCCCCGGTCCATCCACCAGCGGATCATCCGGTAGATCTCCTGACGGACTTTTGGATTATCCCAGTTGAGGTCCGGCTGTTTTACGGAAAACTGGTGGAAATAGTACTGTCCGGTTTCTTCGACCCATTCCCAGGCGGAGCCTCCGAAGCTGGCCTTCAGATCATTTGGTGGCTCGTTTTCGCTGCCGTCTCTCCATACATAATAGTCGTGATAGGGGTTTTCACGGCTCTTTCGGGCCTCTTTGAACCAGGGATGTTCATCGGAGGTGTGATTGAGGACCAGATCCATGATGATCCCGATGCCCCTCTTTTTTGCTTCCCTGATCAGGTGGTCCATGTCTTCCAGACTTCCGAACATGGGATCAATATCCTGATAATCCGATATGTCGTAGCCGCAGTCGTCCTGAGGGGATCTGTACACGGGACAGATCCAGATCGCATCGATCCCCAGGTCCTTCAGATAGTCCAGGCGGCTTATGATGCCGGGAATATCCCCGATGCCGTCCCCGTTGCTGTCCTGAAAGCTTCTGGGATAGATCTGATAGATCACACTGCTCTTCCACCATCTGTCGTTTTCTTTCTGACTCATTTTTTTCCTCCAAAAGCCCGCCCCCCTGAAAAGGGGGCAGGCGGGAAGTCTTATTCCTTGACAGCTCCCATGGTCATGCCGCTGATCAGATACTTCTGAAGGAAGGGATAGATCAGAAGCAGGGGAATGACTGCCACAACGATTTTTGCCGCATTCAGATTCCGGTTGGAAAGTTCCGAAATGTTCTCCAGAGCCGAACTGGATGCCGCGTTGTTGACCAGCTCCTGCAGATCGATGCTTAAGGACTGGATATATGTCATAATGGGATAATCTTTGACTTTCTGCATATAGATCAGACCGCTGAAGAAGTCATTCCAGCTGCCTACCACACTGAAGAGGGAGATGGTAGCGATGGAAGGCTTGGCGCAGGGGATCATGACATGCAGCAGGACCTGCAGAGGATTGGCCCCGTCCACGATAGCCGCCTCTTCCAGAGCTCTCGGAATCCCCTTAAAGAAGTTCATCATAAGGATCACCGAGAAGACCGGCACTGCACCGGGCAGGATCAGGGCCCAGATACTGTTTAAAAGGCCCAGGTTCTTGACCACGATATAGGTGGGGATCATGCCGCCGTTGAAGAGCATGGCAAAGATCAGCAGGTTCATGTAAACATTTCTGAAGCGGAACTCGCTGGTCTTCCGGGTCATGGCATAGGACATGGGCACCACCAGGACCAGGTTCAGGGCCAGGGTCAGGGCCACGCGGATCACAGAAATCCCGAAGGACCGCCAGAACTGGCTGTCACTGATGATGCGGCTGTAGGCCAGGGTCGTAAAATCCACCGGCAGAAGTCCTACCTTATTAGCTGTAACCGCTGCGCTGCCGCTGAAGGAAATGGCAACGATGTTGATCAGAGGCAGAAGGCAGATGAGGCCGAGAAGGATCACGATCAGATGGATCACTGTGTTGCGGATCCTTGCGCTGGTTCCTTTATTATCGATCATTTCTCTTCCTCCCTTCTTAATAAATGCGCTGGCCGGTCAGCTTATCGGTCAGATGATTTGCCGTGACCATCATAAGGGTGGCCACCGCGGAACGGGCCAGACCCACGGCTGCGCCGAAGCTGTACTGTCTGCCTACCAGACCGATCCTGTAAACATAGGTGTCCAGAACGTCGCCGGATTCATAGACAATGGGAGAATACAGGTTGTAGACCTGGTCGAAGCCTGCGCTCAGAACGCTGGTCAGGTTCATGGCCGTCATGAGCATGATGATGGGCATCATGCCGGGGATGGTGATATGCCAGATCCGCTTCCACCAGGAAGCGCCGTCGATGGCAGCCGCCTCATGAAGGCCGGGATCGATGCCGGTAATGGCGGCCAGATAGACCACCGAATTATAGCCGAACTCCTTCCACACGTCCGTACCTATGATCAGTTTTCGGAAGACCTGATTGCTTCCCAGGAAGTTGATCTTGCCGATGCCTATGGAAGAGAGGATCTGGTTGACGGAGCCGTCCAGGTTAAAGAGGTTGACGGCCACCGCTGCCAGAACGACCCAGGAAAGGAAGTGAGGCAGGTAAACGATGGTCTGCACTGTACTTTTAAGGAATTTCATCCGGATCTCGTTCAAAAGGATCGCGAAGGCAATAGCCAGGATCATGCCGAAAAAGATCTTTCCCAGGGCTATGATCAGAGTGTTGCGGATCACGCGGCCGATATCCGGAAGCTGGAGCATGTAGCGGAAATGCTTGAGTCCCACGAACTTCGATCCGAAGAATCCCTTGGCAGGAACGAAATCCTGGAAGGCCATGACAAGACCGAACATGGGAAGGTAATTGAAAATAAGAAGAAAGATCATACCGGGCATGACGAACAGATGGAAGAAACTGGACTGGCCCCGGGATTTATTTAAAGGCTTAAGCATCTTTGATTTCATGATATCCCCTTTCTGAAACAGCCATGCCGCATAAAGCAGGCATGGCTGCACAGTGTTGTCTTATTGCACTTTTTACTGTTCGAGCTGCGCTTTGATCTCGGCGATGATGGTATCGCCTCCCTGAGCCTTCCATCCGGATACAAAGCTTTCAAAGCCTTCGTCCAGAGGCGCGGCACCGGTCACGATCTTAATGAAGTTCTCTTCTTCCAGGGTCTGCAGATTTGCCCAGCTGGTATTCATGGTATCTGTTGTCTCGGGATAAACGGGAGTAACCCAGTTATAGAGGTCATTTTCGGTCAGATAGGTGAGCAGGTCCACGCCCTTGGTACGGGAATGGATCTTGCACCAGCCTGTCACGTCTCCGCTTCCCTCCTGGTAGGCTTTAATGGAGTCATAGTTGGAACGCTCCTCGGCGGTAGGGATTTCTTCCCTTGTGCCTTCTCCGGCAAGGGCCGCCTTCAGGAAACCATACTCGTCCAGAAGGTAGGTGTTGGACTTGACTTCGATGTTGAAGGGTCTGGCAGTTCCGTCGACGCCTTCGTTCAGATAAGAAGCCACATCGGGATATGCCTCCAGCAGGGCACTGTCGTTGACCAGATCGTCATAAAAGAGGTTCAGGATCTCGATGGCAATTTCAGGATGATCGAAATCGGCGGAGACCACGACGAATTCGCCCGTGGCATTGGCATGGGTGCAGTTGACTTTGCCTTCCTCGCTGACGACGGCGTAGGGAGTGAACACAGCCTTGTCGTTGAGGGTATAAACATTGTTGAGGAGCCAGTCCGGGATGTGCCAGGATCCGAAAACGATGCCGCACTGTCCGTTGGTCAGGAGGGATGTGATATCGTCCCATGTTCTGGTGCCCAGCTGGTTGTCCACGACGCCTTCTTCATACCAGGAACGGATCACGGAGAGGGCTTCCTTCATTTCAGGCTCGATGGAGCCGTAAGTCAGCTCGCCTGCCGCATTCTCGAACCAGAGCCTGGGATATGCGCCCAGGGCATAGGCAATGGCATTGATGGTGTTGGTTCCGTCGGAAGTGCCGCCGGTCAGGCTGGCGTTGAAAGCGATCCCCACGGGATGTTCCGCCTGCTCCGGATTGCCGTCAATGAAAGCTTTTGCAAGGGCCCTGACTTCGTCCAGGGTAAGGCAGCGGTCCCCGTCCTCATCCACGGTCAGGCCAAGACTTTCGACCCAGTCGCTGCGGACCCAGCACATGCTGGTGCCGGCGTCGGAGGCTGTTGCGGGAATGGCCATGATCTTTCCGTCATAGGTCACGTTGTCCAGGGCCCTTCCGTCAAAGGAATCATAGATGGCCTTGACATAGTCGCTGGCGTACTGGTTATAGACGTCTGTCAGGTCCGCGATCAGTTCGTTTTCATACAGTTCTGTCAGTTCATCCTTGCTGGCCACTTTCATCATGGAAGGAAGGGTGCCGGCGGACAGGGCCAGAGAAACCTGGCGGTTGTAGTCGTCGCCGGATTCGGCTTCAAATTCGTCCTGGATATCAATATTCAGCTTTTCCTCCGTCATGCGGATGTATGCATTATCCTCGTAGGAATCGCCGGAAGGGAACTTGGGATTGGCAGTGGTCTGTCTGCCCATGGTGACGGTCACGGTGCCTCTCCCGGCAGGATCGGTCACTGTTTCCTGGCTGCTTTCAGATGTACTGCCGGAGCCGGAACCGCATCCCCAAAGAGACAGGGTCATGATGCCGGCCAGCGTCAGAGCGGCTGCCTTTTTCAGTTTTCTATTGAACATTTCTCTACTCTCCTTTTTTTGAACGCCTTTTTTGTTTCCCTCAGTACTGATGCATTTATTATAAAAAGCCGTCCTGTCCACCGTAAATAATACATTTCTCCGCTTTGTTGCACATTTTACAGGATTCATCCGGGCCGTCTTGAGATTCGGGTTTTTAAACTGATATACTTTTTTACAGGTACTGTAAGCCTTCACTTATTCTATATAAGGAGAGAAAAATGTACAGGATACTTACCGTGGATGACGAAGCGACCGAGCGCAGTGTCGTCCGGTTCCTTCTGGAAAAGAATTTCAGAGACCGTTTTCAGATCGAAGAGACCACGAACGGAAAAGATGCCCTGGAGATCATCCGGGCCGGGAAAGTGGATATACTGCTGACGGATGTTCAGATGCCCTTTATGAACGGGATCGATCTGGCCAGAGAGGCCAGAAAAATATCCCCGGACACCGAGATTCTCTTCTTCAGCGGATTTGATGATTTTGAATACGTACAGAGCGCTCTGGTCCTGCACGCCGTCAACTATATTCTGAAGCCTTTAAATCCCGACCAGTTCATTACTATAATAGGAGAGATCTTAAGCCGCCTGGATTCCAAAGTCATTGCCTTTGCCAAATCCTCCACCTACTACAGGAGCAGCTTTTACCCGGAATCCGGACCGGGCGAGGAAAAGGACGAAAGCGCAGGATCTATCCAGCTTCTTCTGGATCAGATCCGTCTGGCCATAGAGTTAAAGCAGCCGGACCGGCTGGAGGAGCTCACCAGAGAAATTCTGGCCGTCATGGCGGAAGCCTCCCGGCGTTCCCACATCTATATCCGGCATACCGCCATGTCCCTGCTGCAGATGATCATGGAAGCCATCTCCTCCCTGGAGGAAAAAGATATTGACAGGGAAGCCGAAAAGATCTATTCCTTCCGCTTTTTCTCTGATATAGAGGAGCTGATCCTATATTACAGGAACATACTGATCAGTGAACTCCACCGGGAAGTGGATTCCTCCAACTATTCCATCTACCTGGTCAAACAATATATCGAAGACCATTACGGGGAAGATCTGAGCCTGAATCTTCTGGCCGATCTGGTCTACCTGAGCCCTAACTACCTGAGCAACATGTTCACAAAGGTAACGGGATCTTCCCTGAACCGATATATAAGGCAGTTCCGCATGGAAAAGGCCAGATCTCTTTTGGTCGAATCCAACATGAAGATCTCAGAGATCGGTGCCGCCGTAGGCTTCACCAGTACGTCCTATTTTATCAGGACCTTCCAGAAGGTCTATGGTGTAACTCCTGTCAGTTACCGCAGCGAATATCTGTCCGGCAGATCCTCCGGCCAGTCCGAAGATAAGGAAGAATAAGATTCATTATGAAAAATAAGTTCCGTCAGTTCTCACGAAATCTGCCTTTCCGCATGAAGATCGCCCTTCTGTGCTTCATCATCAGTCTGATCCCCATGCTGGTCATAGGACCGGTATCCTACAGAAAGATCCGGAGCCAGCTCATAGAACAGGAATCTGTCAGTCTGGAGGAAACCCTTCGTCGGGAAACAGAGGCCATTGAAGAAAAAATGGATTTCTACCTGAATGCACTGGATATCATTGTATGGAACGATGGAATCAAAAGCGGTCTGAGCCGGACCTATTCCGGAAACTATGATCTCTTTATATTCTATAAAAATACGCTGGACCCCACAGTACAGGCCATACGGACCCTGAGTCCGGAGATCCAAAGCGTTACCCTCTATACTACTGCGGACATCAATCCCCATGGCAATATCGTGCTCCCCCTGTCACAGGCCCAGGACTGTATCTGGTATAAAGAGGCAAAGGACTCTACCCGGCCTGTCTTCCGGGTCTCCGAAGACGGAAGTACTCTTTACCTTGCCTGCAGAATGTATTACCGCTATGAAGCGCCTGTGACCCTGGTCTGTCTTTCCATCGGGATCGACGGAATGTTCTCCAACGCGCCTGCCCTGTTCCAGGATAATTTCGGTTTTCTGGTAGCCGACTCCCGCAGCGATATCGTTTACGAGACATTTGCCGGAGGTGAGGACCCGTCCTTCACCCCCATGTCTCTCGGTGTTCTGCAGGAAGGATCAGACCTTTCCGAAAACAGTCTCAAAACACGAAGTCTTTACGACGGGACCTGGACAGCCTATCTTTACAGATACCACAATGACTTCCTTATTTCGATCCGTCAGTTCACGCTTATTGCAGGAGCTGTTTTCCTGCTTGGCCTACTTCTGTCGGCCCTGGCCTCCCAGTTCCTTTC
The DNA here is from genome assembly GCA_946614165.1 of uncultured Lachnospiraceae bacterium. GTDB lineage: Bacteria > Bacillota > Clostridia > Lachnospirales > Lachnospiraceae > CAG-791. The sequence goes on along the minus strand of CAMOGQ010000039.1, from coordinate 12,145 downwards.
CAGTCTGATCGTCCGCCCCCTGGAAGAACTTGTCTCCAGCATGTCCAGGGTAGAGGCCGGTGATTACAAGGACATTGTCCCCAATGATGACAGAAAAGACGAGATCGGTCTTCTGATCCGGGCCTTCCGGAGCATGGTGGCCCAGCTGAACCATCTGATCAACGAAGTCCTGGTCGCCAAGATCAGCCAGCAGAAATATGAACTTAGGCTCCTGCAGTCCCAGATCAATCCCCACTTTCTCTACAATACCCTCTCTCTGATCAACAACCGGGCCATCATGACAGATCAGAAGGATATAAGCCAGATGGCCCAGCTTTTGTCTGCCTTTTACAGAACGACCCTGAACAAAGGAAAAAACATCACCACTGTCCGGTCCGAACTGGATAATGTGAAGGCCTACATCGCCATCCAGCAGATGATGCACTCCGATTCCTTCAACGCCGTATACGATATCGACAACGCTCTTCTGGACTGCCCTGTTCTGAATTTCATCGTTCAGCCTCTGGCGGAAAATGCCATCGTCCACGGACTGGACCACAGGACCGCCCCCGGCAAGGGAACTCTTACCATTACCTGTCACGAGGACAGGGGCGATATCCTGATCTCAGTACTGGATAACGGCTGCGGCATGCCGGATGAAGTCTGCCATTCGATCCTGACCCAGGACAGCCAGGGATACGGAGTCCGGAACGTGCACCAGAGAGTACAGCTCTACTACGGAAAGGACTGCGGTCTCTCCTTCCGTTCCACGCCCGGCTTCGGGACCTGTGCCTCCCTGCGTATTAAAAAAAGTCTGGACGCATGACCTGACGGGGACATTTCCTGCATGTCTGTTTTCGGGAAACAGACATCTGGGAAGCTTCCGTCTGCTGACTCCCTTCCCCTGCAGGAGCACTCCACCGGGGAGTAGAAAATCTGATTCCGGTATAAATGCATCCTGCCAAAAAGAAGAGGCAGTACTGCACCTGGTTACAGTACTGCCTCTTCAAATATCTGCGCCGTCCCTTCTCATCAGAAGTCCCGGAAAAGTGATCGGTATAACACGAAAAAGGAGTCCTTCCGGACTCCTTCATCAAGTAGCGAGGGGGGGACTTGAACCCTCGACACCGCGGGTATGAACCGCGTGCTCTAGCCAGCTGAGCTACCTCGCCATATATGTGCTGTTTTCGGTCAGCTTTTGTATTATACGATTTGGCTTCCCATTTTGTCAATAGAATTTCTGTCGGAAATTTCGCGTCATAAGACACAACTGACAGAAAGTTTGAAAACAGAGGGAGGGCCGGCAGGATGGGCCGGCCCTCTCTCTCCTTATATTCTCCGGAAGCTTCTTTCCCTATGTTCTCCGGAAGCTGCTTTTCTCATCCAGAGCTTCTTTCCGGGAGCGTTATTTAATTCTGGATCCGTCTGACTTCTCCCTTGACCACGGAGGCATCCAGGGCTCCGTTCTTTACGTCGATCAGGATGGTATCGCCTTCGTCCACCAGATCCTGCAGGATCAGCTTGGCGGAAAGGGTCTCTACATGCTTCTGAATATAACGCTTCAGGGGCCTTGCACCGTAGGAAGGTTCGTAGGCGGCATCCGCCACAAAGGCCTTGGCGGGACCGGTCAGATCCACGCTGATCTGCCTGTCGGAAAGACGCTTGTTCAGGTCTGCCACGATCAGGTCGATGATGCCTGCGATGTTGTCCTTTGTCAGAGGATTGAACATGATGGTCTCATCCAGACGGTTCAGGAATTCGGGCCTGAAGTGCTGGTGGAGCAGTCCCTCGATGGCGTTTCTGGTGGATTCGGAAATGGAGGATCCGTTCCCTTCCACTACGCCCGCGTCCTCATCAATGATGCGGCCGCCCTGGAACTGGCTGGTGCCTTCCAGGTCGTCCAGGATCAGCTGGGCGCCGATGTTGGAGGTCATGATCAGGATGGTGTTCTTGAAGTCCACCGTCCTGCCCTGGGAATCCGTGATCCGTCCGTCGTCCAGGACCTGAAGCAGGACATTGAATACGTCGGGATGAGCTTTTTCGATCTCGTCGAACAGCACTACGGAGTAGGGCTTTCTGCGGACGGCTTCTGTCAGCTGGCCGCCTTCTTCATAGCCTACATATCCGGGAGGCGCTCCGATCAGTCTGGAGACGCTGAACTTCTCCATATATTCCGACATGTCGATACGGACCATGTTCTTTTCGTCGTCGAAAAGGGCCTGGGCCAGAGCCTTGGCCAGCTCTGTCTTGCCGACGCCGGTAGGTCCCAGGAAAAGGAAGGAACCGATGGGCTTGGTGGGATCCTTGATGCCGGCCTTGCTGCGCATGATGGCCTCGGACACCTTCTCCACGGCCTCGTCCTGTCCGATGACCCTCCTGTGGAGTTCATCGTCCAGGTGCAGGGTCTTGTTGCGCTCGGATTCTGTCAGCTTGGAAACGGGAATGCCCGTCCAGCGGGAAATGATCCTGGCAATCTCGTCCTCGGTGACCTTTTCGTGGACCAGGGACAGATCGTCGTCCTTCATCTTCTCCTCTTCCGCTGCCAGCTCCTTTTTCAGGCTGGGCAGGGTGCCGTACTGGAGCTCTGCGGCCTTGTTGAGGTCGCCATCCTGCTGGGCCTTCTGGATCTCGCCGTTGACGGAATCGATCTGTTCACGCAGGGCGGAGAGCCTGTCGACTCTGGATTTTTCGTTTTCCCACTGGGCCTTTCTGTTTGCAAAATCGGCTTTCAGTTCGGCCAGTTCCTCCTGCAGATCCGCCAGGCGGTCCAGGCTCAGCTTGTCGTCTTCCTTCTTAAGGGCCGTTTCCTCGATCTCCAGCTGCAGGATCTTTCTCTGCTGCTCATCCAGTTCGGTAGGCAGGGAATTCATCTCTGTCTTGATCATGGCGCAGGCTTCGTCCACCAGGTCGATGGCCTTGTCGGGCAGGAAACGGTCGGAGATATATCTGGCGGAAAGGACGGCGGCGCTGACCAGGGCGTTGTCCATGATCTTGACGCCGTGGTATACCTCGTAGCGTTCCTTAAGGCCTCTGAGGATGGATACCGTATCCTCTACGGTAGGCTCATCCACCATGACGGGCTGGAAACGGCGCTCCAGGGCCTTGTCCTTTTCGATGTACTGCCTGTACTCGTTCAGGGTGGTGGCGCCGATGCAGTGGAGCTCGCCCCTGGCCAGCATGGGCTTGAGCATGTTGCCGGCGTCAAGAGACCCGTCGGTCTTGCCTGCGCCTACGATGGTATGGAGCTCATCGATAAAGAGCAGGATCTCTCCGTCACTCTGCTTGACGTCCTCCAGGACCGCCTTCAGACGCTCCTCGAATTCGCCCCTGTACTTGGCGCCTGCCACCAGGGAGCCCATATTCAGGGAGAAGATCTTCTTATCCTTCAGACCGTCCGGCACATCGCCCCTGGCGATTCTCTGGGCCAGGCCTTCGATAACGGCCGTCTTGCCTACGCCGGGCTCGCCGATCAGGACAGGATTGTTTTTGGTCTTTCTGGACAGGATCCGGATCACGTTGCGGATCTCGGCGTCACGGCCGATGACAGGATCCAGCTTCTGATCCTTTGCCTTGCTAACCAGTTCTTCGCCGTATTTTTCCAGGGTATCGTAGGTCGCCTCGGGATTATCGCTGGTGACCTTCTGGTTGCCTCTGACCGAAGACAGGACCTGGAGGAAGCGCTCCCTGTCGATGGCGTACTCCTTGAAGAGTCTCTTCAGAACCCGGTTGGGATACTGGAGCAGAGACAGGAAGACATGCTCCACGGAAACATATTCGTCTCCCAGGCCCTTGGCCTGCTTCTCGGAATCCAGCAGCACCTTGTTGAGATCATTTGAGAAATAGAGCTGGGCATTGGAGCCCGATACCTTTGGAAGAGCATTCAGGGCGTCCTGGGCCACCAGGGTAAAGCCCTTGCCGTCAATGCCCATCTTTTCGATGAGCTTTAAAATAAGGGAATCATCAATGGTCAGCAGGGAATAGAGCAGATGCTCCTGATCCATCTGCTGGTTTCCGTACTCGTAGGCCAGCTGCTGACAGTTGTTGATCGCCTCGATGGATTTCTGTGTAAATTTCTGGATATTCATTCAACCACCTCATTTCGGGATGTTCTGAACAGACCTGTGCATTTCTTTTATCTGTTCTATAACTACTATAACACAGACTTTTATTCTGTCAACACCTCCCGGAAAAGAATTTCTAAATTTTCTGTGAATGCAAAGACCGGCTCCCTTTCATAAGGAAGCCGGTCTTTGCCATGATTATCCCGTCTGCGGATCTCCTGCCCGGATCCGCGGAATCTCATATTTTTTTACTCCTGGGGAACGTCTCCTGCATCAGTCTTTTCGGTGCTTTCGGGAGCAGAATCTCCTATTTCCACAAAATCGGGACCGGGCGTGAATTCCATTTCGGACGCAGGGACTTCCGGCTCTTCCACTGTGACACGGACCGTTTCGGTGGATTCTTCATCTGTGAAAGCGCCTTCCGCGTCCACTGCGGTCATCTCCTGACGGATCTCCTTCACTTTGGTCCGGATCTTGAGAACAATAATCAGATCCGAAATTCCGTTGTAGATCTGAATGCCGCCGGCAACGCGCACCGCTGTGGTGGCAATGGGAAATGCGTAGAAAATCAGCAGGGCGCCGACACCGATGGTCACCAGTGCAAGAAGAGCGGCTATAAAGCCGAACTTCTGCTTCTGCCTGGCCAGGGTCACCGTTTCAAGCAGATTCATGATACCGCTGGAAACGACAATCACACCCATGACCGTGGGGACCATGGAAGCGATGTCCACGGGCCTCGTCAGCATCCAGAGGCCGACAGAAAGCATGCAGGCTCCTACCAGAACCAGAAAGCCCTTGCCGAAAAAGCCGCCCCGGTTCCAGATGACGTAGCCGATCTCGATCACGCCGGCTGCCAGGAAGATTCCGCCGATGATCTGGCTGAACAGAGTCAGCACGATATCCGGCCAGATCAGAAGGCAGGCGCCCAGAGCAATGATCACCAGGGAATAGATGATCCTGTTCCTCTTCATGGCCTTCAGTTTCTTCAGTGATTCTTCGGAAAAGATATCCTTTGCCATATGTACCTCCCTTCCGGGGCAGGCCCATTGCCTATTCCCCGGCCTGCGGATCCGCTTCCTCTTCTATGCCGAGGACCTCGCGATCCAGGATCTGATAGATTTCCTCCCGGCCCTGTTTTGACAGGCCCGACCAGGGAATGATCTTCAGACTGACTTCGCCGCTGACATGGGAACGCTCCGCAATAGACTCCCGGATCATCTTCTTGTGCTTTGGCAGCTGACTGCGCTTGATCTTGTCAGCCTTGGTAGCGATCACGATGGGGGAGAACCCTGCCTGGAGGATCCAGTCATACATCATAACATCATTATCCGACGGTTCGTGCCGAATATCAACCAGCAAAAACACGGCTTTGAGAGTGGGACTGTTATGAAGATAGTTTTCGATCATCTGCCCCCACTGCTGCTTGACCTTCACGGCTGCCGTGGCATAGCCGTAGCCGGGCAGGTCCACCAGGTAAAGCTGGTCGTTGATGTTATAGTAATTGATGGTCTGGGTCTTACCGGGCTGGGAAGATACTCTGGCATAGGACTTGCGGTTCATCAGCCCGTTGATGAGGGTGGATTTGCCCACGTTGCTTTTTCCCGCAAAAGCGACTTCCGGCAGTGTGTTTTCCGGAAGCTTGCTGGTAATGCCGCAGACGGTCTCCAAATTGACGGATTTAATGACCATGTGCGTCTCCTTTTACTGGCTCAGTTTGCTTCTTTCAGAGCGCCTGTCTCCCCTGCGGGAAGCGCAGGGGCCGCCTTTTTCCTGGTCTGTCTGCGGATGATCCGGGGCCTTGCGTTTCCGAGAACGGAATCCTTTGTCACCACCACTTCGATAATGGTGGTATCCGAAGGGATCTCGAACATCTCCTCCATCATGACCTTTTCCATGATGGATCTGAGGCCTCTGGCGCCGGTCTTTCTTTCGATGGCCATATCCGCGATGGCTTCGATGGCTTCATCCTCAAAGGACAGCTTTACCTTGTCGTAGGAGAAAAGCTTGGCGTACTGCTTGATCAGAGCGTTTTTGGGCTCTCTGAGGATCCTGACCAGAGCCTGTCTGTCCAGACCCTCCAGGCTCACCACTACGGGAACACGGCCGATGAATTCGGGGATCAGACCGAAGCGGACCAGGTCCTGGGGCAGGACCTGCTTCAGGGCTGCGCTGATATCCTTTTCATCCTTTTCGGCTACGGAGGCGTTGAAGCCCATGGACCGCTTGTCCATACGGGCGTTGATGATCTTCTCGAGACCGTCGAAGGCGCCGCCCACGATAAAGAGGATGTTGGTGGTATCGATGTGGATCAGCTCCTGCTGGGGATGCTTTCTGCCTCCCTGAGGGGGAACCGATGCGTCGGTTCCTTCAATGATCTTAAGAAGGGCCTGCTGCACGCCCTCGCCCGATACGTCGCGGGTGATGGATACGTTCTCTCCCTTTTTGGAGATCTTGTCGATCTCATCGATATAGACGATGCCCAGCTGGGCACGCTCGATATTGTAGTCCGCCGCCTGGATCAGCTTTAAGAGGATGTTCTCCACGTCCTCGCCCACGTAGCCGGCTTCCGTCAGAGTGGTGGCGTCGGCAATGGCAAAGGGAACGTTGATGATCTTGGCCAGGGTCTGGGCCAGGTAGGTCTTGCCGGAGCCGGTGGGGCCCAGCAGGAGGATGTTGCTCTTCTGGAGCTCGATCCCGTCGTCGTCCTTTCCGTTCCTGGAGCCGGCCATGATCCTTTTATAATGGTTGTAAACAGAAACAGACAGTACCTTCTTGGCTTCCTCCTGACCGATGACATACTCGTCCAGAAAGGCCTTGATCTCGGCAGGCTTCAGGAGATTGATGTCATTCTTTGTCAGCTTACCGCTGCCCGAACGGTCCAGAGCCTCGTCGATGATGTCCGCACAGATGAGGACACATTCATCACAGATATAGACTCCCTCGGGACCTGCGATCAGCTTTGCCACCTGGTTTTCGGTACGGCCGCAGAAGGAACATCTGCGGGGCGGCTGCATTTTTCTTTTATCTGCCATATATGATTATTTAACTTCCTTACGTGTTGTATAAATATGATCGATCAGACCGTATTCCAGAGCCTGCTCGGCAGTCATCCAGTTGTCACGGTCGGTATCCTTTACCAGCTGCTCATAGGAATTGCCCGTATTCTCGGCGAGGATGCGGTTCATGCGCTCCTTGATCCTGGCCATGTGGGCTGCCTGAATGGCGATATCCGATGCCTGTCCTTCCGTTCCGCCCAGGGGCTGGTGGATCAGGATCTCGGAGTTGGGCAGGGCAAAACGCTTGCCCTTGGTGCCGCCTGCCAGAAGGAAGGCGCCCATGCTGGCGGCCATGCCCACGCAGATGGTGGATACGTCGCACTTTACGAAATGCATGGTGTCATAAATGGCCATGCCGGCGGATACGGAGCCGCCGGGGCTGTTGATATAGAACTGGATATCCTTGTCGGGATCCTCGCCCTCCAGAAACAGCATCTGGGCAACGATCAGTTCTGCGGAAGCATCCGTGACCTGGTCGCCCAGGAAGATGATGCGTTCCTTTAAAAGTCTGGAAAAAATGTCATAGGAGCGCTCGCCTGTACCGGTCTGCTCGATGACATAGGGGATAAAGTTTGCCATATGTAAAATTTCCTTTCCTGCGCAGGGACCGGGCCGGACCCGGAAAAGGCAAAAAGGGGACCTGGACAGGACCGGGAATATTCCTGTCCTCTCGCCGGTCCCCCTCTTTAGTTTCAGGTCAAATCGGTCAAAGTGCCTGCTGCTTTAAAACCAGCTGCTTATTCTTCCTCGGCAGCTTCTTTCTTAGCTTCTACTTCGACAGCGTTCTCCAGTACGAAGGTAATGGCCTTCTGCACTGCGATGTCCTTCATCATGCCGTCTTTCTGCTTTCCGCCGAAGATGTTCTTTACGGTATCGAAATCGGCGCCGTAGGCTTCTGCCATCTTCTTAAGCTCTGCCTCGTACTCTTCTTCCGTGGCAGTGATGTTCTCGACCTTAGCGATCTCTTCAAGAACCAGTCTTGTGCGGATCCTCTTCTCGGCCTGAGGAGCCAGTGCTTCCATCATCTTCTCGCGGCTGGAGCCTGCGTACTGATAGTACTGGTCCAGGGACATGCCCTGATACTGAAGCTGCTGTGCGAACTCGTCTACCATGTTGCTTTCCTGGGTCTCCAGCATGGCAGCGGGGATCTCGATCTGGGAAGAAGCGATGATCTTGTCGACGGCTTCGTCTTCCTGCTCTGTCTTTGCTCTCTCTTCCTTCTTGACGATCAGATTTCTCTTTACGTCTTCACGGTACTCTTCCATGGTATCGAACTCGGTATACTCGTCGGCATACTCATCGTTCAGTTCGGGAAGCTGCTTCTCTGTGATGGCCTTGACTGTGCATTTGAACACGGCTGCCTTGCCTGCCAGGTTCTCTGCGCCGTAGTTTTCGGGGAAGGTCACGTTGACTTCCATCTCTTCACCGGGGGTGACGCCTACCAGCTGCTCTTCGAATCCGGGGATAAAGGAACCGGAGCCGATGGTCAGGTCATAGTTCTCGCCCTTGCCGCCGTCGAAAGCCACGCCGTCCACAAAGCCTTCGAAATCCAGCTTGATCCTGTCGCCGTCCTTTACGGGTCTGTCAGCGACTTCTACGAAGGAAGCGTTCTTGTCCTGCTCTTTTTTGATCTCGGCATCGATCTCTTCATCGGAAACTTCCACTGCAGCCTTTGTCACTTCGATGCCCTTGTACTGTCCCAGTACCACGGGGGGCTTAAGAGCTACGGTTGCTGTATAGATAAAGTTCTGGCCGCTGCCGATCTGCTTTACATCGATCTCGGGCTGAGAAACGATCTCTTCGCCGCAGGCCTCTGCCTCTTCGGGATAGGTCTGGTTGATCAGATCATTGGCAGCATCTTCCCAGAAGATTCCTTCGCCGTACATCTTCTCGATGAGCTTCCTGGGAGTTTTGCCCTTACGGAAGCCGGGGGCACTCAGTTTGTTCTTCTGTCTCTGATATACCTTGTTGACTGCCTCTTCAAATTCCTTTGCACCGACTTCGATGGTAAGAACGGCCATGCTGTTCTCAAGTTTCTCAACGCTAACACTCATTGTCTACTGTCCTCCTGAATAAATGTTTACACAATTCCAACGAATTATATCATATGTATTTTTTATATTTCAATCAAATTCGCTCATGAAGTGATATTATATCATACTTCCCGAAATATTCAACAGTCCGGATGTCAAGTTTTACGCGGGTTTTGCACTGTTTTCCCCTCTTCTGCAGACGGTCCGGACAGAGAAAAAGGAGCCTGTCCCAAAAGGGACAGGCTCCTGAGAGTCATGATGAAATTTCCGCTTCCCGCAGGGCTTCTCAGTCGAGATGACCGTCGCGGTGCATGGAGAACTTGTCCATGGGATAATTCTTCAGGTTATCCAGGACCTTTCTGCCGTCGGCCTTCTTGAGCAGAGTCTCTCTGGCTCTCTTGATCTCCATCTCGGTCTTATGCTTGGAAGGTCCGCCTACGCAGCCGCCCGGGCATACCATGCCTTCGATGAAATCTTCCTTGAAGCGGTTGGCCTTGAGCATCATCAGGGTCTTGCGGCAGTCGTCTCCGCCGGCTACCTGGACCAGCTGAAGCTTGGAGGTATCCTCTCCGCGCTCCTGCATGCACTCGATGACAGCGTTGGCTACGCCGCCGGAGCTTGCGAATCTCTTGCCCCATACGGAGGATTCCTGATAGCTGTTGTCAGCAGGCTCGAGCTCGACGCCCTTGGCCCTGAGCAGAGCACGGAATTCGCCGTAGGTGATGGCGTAATCGGCGTTGTCCGGAACGGACTTGTCGGCAGCTTCGGACTTCTTGGCGATGCAGGGGCCGATGAATACGGTCTTGCAGCCGGGATGCAGATACTTGAGGTATCTGGAAATCGCGCACATAGGGGAGACGGTGGAGGACATGTTCTCGGCAAACTGCTTGGGGAAGTGCTTGCGGAGCATGTTGATGAAGGCAGGACAGCAGGATGTGGTCATCTTTCTGCCTTCCTTGAAAGCTTCGGACCACTCTGCGGATTCATAGGCAGCCGTCATATCGCCGCCCAGACCGACTTCGATCATGTCCTTGAAGCCCAGCTTGCGGGTAGCCACACGGAGAGACTCCATGGTGATGTCGGCGCCGAACTGGCCTTCTGTTGCGGGAGCGCACATGGCATAGACTTCCTCGCCCGCGTTGATGTGCTTGACGATCTCCACCAGGTAGGTCTTGGATCCGATGGCACCGAAAGGACAGGAGTGGATGCAGTGGCCGCAGTTGATGCACTTGGACTCGTCGATCATGCAGATGCCGTTGTCATCATAGTTGATGGCTCCCACAGGGCAGGCTCTCTTGCAGGGTCTGACCAGGTGGGCGATGGCGCCGTAAGGGCAGGCCTGGGCACACATGCCGCATTCCTTACACTTCTGGGGATCGATATGAGACCGGTTCTGGCCGATGGTGATGGCACCGAAACGGCAGGAATTCAGGCAGGCCTTGCCCATGCAGAGGCGGCAGTTGTCTGTTACGGTATAGGCGGACAGAGGACACTCTTCGCAGGCTGCGCTGATGACCTGGACGATGTTCTCGGAGTCCGGATGATTGGATGTGGGAAGTGCGCATGCAAGGCGGATTCTTTCCCTTACGATCTCGCGCTCTTTATAGATACAGCAGCGGTAGGTCGCCAGAGGGCCGGGAATGATCTCATAGACGAGCGCTTCCTTGGTCTCGTCGTTGAGATTGTTTTCATAGGCCAGGGCGGCCGTTCTCTCCATGATCCTGTGCTTAAGACGAAGCAGAGATTGATCGTTTGTTACCATATTCGTTCCTCCAAAAGATAATGGGAATAACCGGAAGAAATGCCTTCCGGTTTAAGTTGGGCCCCGCCGTTACGAAAAGGACATAAAAGCCCCGTCCAGTCCGTACGGTTTGACAATATTATAACAAAACAGCGGTGCAAAACCAACAGGATTCTTCACATTATGTAAAATCAGCAGGGCACCCGCTCCGGCTCCGTGCATATCGGAAACAGGGACAGGCGCCCCGTGCCAATGCCGTGATAGGCATCCGCCCCGGGGTATGATATAATGAAGCAGAAAAAATGCATTTTCATACAAAACCGTTTAAAGGGAGGTTATCTCATGTTCCAGGCCAAAACCGACAAGAAGGCCGCCATCTTTATGGCCGCCGGCTGCGAAGAAATCGAAGCGCTCACCGTTGTGGATCTGCTCTACAGGGCCGGGATCCCGCTGACCAAGGTCTCCATCACGGAGGATCTGGCCGTCACCTCATCCCACGAAGTCACCTTTATGACAGATACCACCATTGATAAGCTCAATTTCGACGAATACGATATGCTGATCCTGCCGGGCGGCATGCCCGGTACCCTGAACCTGGGGGCCTGCAGAAAGCTGACGGACCAGGTCATGAAATTCTATAAGGAAGGAAAACAGATCGCAGCCATCTGTGCGGCCCCTTCCGTCTTTGCGGAACTGGGCATCCTGAAGGGGAAAAAGGCCACCTGCAATCCCTCCAAGGAAGAGTGCCTTAAAGAGAATGGGGCCCTTCTCACCTATGACCAGGTCACCGTCGAAGGCAGCATCATCACCAGCCAGGCCATGGGCACCGCCATCCCCTTCGGCCTTGCCATCGTCGAACACTATCTGGGACGCGAAACTGCCGACGCCTTAAAGGACAACATCATCTACCGTCCCATGTAGGAGTCTCCCGGAAGGAAGGCATGCAGCTTTCCCGGGTGATGATTCCCGGCAGACAGACGCAGACCGGAATAAGGAGCTTTACGTTTCAGCTGACAGAGCTGATCCGTAAAGCTCTTTTTTACTTTTCTCTTCAGTCCCTTTTTTTGTTATGAAAAAGGCATGTAAACATAAGGAGTTCCCCGGAAATTCCGAGCGGGTTCCGAAGATCCAAAAAGAGCTTTCCGGCCGCATCTTCCATGCGGACCGAAAAGCTCTTTTGACTGTAATCTTTATTTTCCGGAGAAAATCAGCCCATCCATCTGGTCTTTCTGACCATGCTGATAAATTCACCGTTGTTCCTGGTCTTGGCAAAAA
>CAMOGQ010000038.1 GCA_946614165.1 uncultured Lachnospiraceae bacterium | reverse complement strand
AAGATGGGTAAAAATCCAAAATCTGAAAAGTTACCGTTTTTTGAGAAATTCACGTGAAAACGCGTACAGATGGCATGTGATGCCGGATAAGATCGCTGTGATCGGTTTTTCGGCGGGAGGCCATCTGGCCGGTGCGGCTGCCACTATGGGGCGCCGCCGTCCTGCCGCCGCCATCCTGGGTTATGCGGTCCTGAGAAGAGAGACGGCCCTGGAGCTGGGAAAGGACATGCCCGGTATTCCGAACCATGTGGATGAGAATACCCCTCCCTGCTTCCTCTTTGCCTCCCGTACAGACTCTGTGGTCCCCATTCAGAACACCCTCGACATGATGGAAGCCCTGAACCGTTATCATACTTCCTTCGAATGCCATATCTATGCTTACGGACCCCATGGCTTCTCCACGGGGGACCACAGCGTGCAGAGCTGCGAGACCCGGATCCCGGCGCGCGCTTCCGGCTGGGCAGAGGATTCTGTCAGCTGGCTGAAGGATCTGTTCGGGGACTTCGGTTATGAAGGACTGACAGAGCCGGTCCTCAGGCCCCATGTCAATGACGACGCCCTGGCATGGCTGAGCCTGGACTGCAGTATTTCCAGGATCTGGGGGAATCCCAGGGCCAGGGAGGTCCTTTCGGAGACCATAGAGAAGATGCGTGAAAGGATCACCCCCTTTACGCCGGAGATGACTTTCGAAGACATGATGGAGGCCCTGGGCAGAATGACCCTCAGGGATCTGCTGATCGAGAGAGGGATCGATACCGACAGGCTGGATCGGCTGAACGGGGATCTGGGCAGGATGACGGCCATCCTGGTGTATGTGGCGGGAAATACCAAATACGGCAAAAAGATCTATGCCATCGGCTCCAATTTCAGGGCCGCAAAGATGAGCGGCATCAATGTGAGTCTGATGAAGATCTCCGCTTTCACCATCTGCGGCATTCTGACAGGCCTGGGCGCCTTCCTCTGGATCGCCATGAACGGCAGCGCGGACCCTGCCACCACCGGCAGCAGCTATGAAATGTATGCCATCGCTTCCGTAGTTCTGGGCGGCATTGCCATGAGCGGCGGCCGCGGCAAGATGCTGGGCGTTCTTTTCGGCGCCATGTCCTATACCATCGTAGATAAGATCATTGTGGCCCTGAAGATGGATTCCCTGATCAACAACGCCATCAAGGGCATTATCCTGATTCTGGTCATCCTGGTACAGGTGGCAGGACCTCAGATCAGGGAGAAGTTCAGAAAAGCATCGTAAAATCAGCTTAGGGAGGAAAAATGATGGAAAAATATGCATTCGGCATTGATATAGGCGGCACCACCGTCAAGATGGGACTGTTCACGGCTGAGGGCGAGAAGGCCGAGAGCTGGGAGATCCCCACAAGAAAAGAAGAGAGCGGAGCCTATATCCTGCCCGATATCGCAAAGTCCATGGAAGACAAGATGGCAGAACGCGGCATTGCAAAGGAAGAGATCATCGGTGTAGGCATCGACGTGCCCGGACCCATCCTGGAGGACCGGATCGTCAACCGCTGCGTCAACCTGGGCTGGGGCGTCCTTGACGTGGTCAAGGAATTACAGCTCCTGACCGGCATTTCCAACATCAAGGTAGCCAATGACGCCAACGCGGCAGCTCTCGGCGAAATGTGGAAGGGCGGCGGACAGGGCCACTCGGACGTAGTTATGATCACCTTGGGCACCGGCGTAGGCGGCGGGGTCATCCTGGGCGGCAAGATCGTCTGCGGCCACTTCGGAGCCGGCGGAGAGATTGGCCACGTGCTGATGAACCGCTTTGAGGAAAAGCCCTGTGCCTGCGGCAAGAAGGGCCATCTGGAGCAGTATACCTCCGCTACGGGCATAGTCAGAAGGACAAAGGAGATCCTGGCCATCTCCGACAGACCTTCCACTCTCCGCGATCTTCCCGAGATCACAGCCAAGGACGTCTTTGACCAGGCCAAGGCAGGGGACGCCCTGGCCCTGGAGATCGTGGATTTCGTCGGCGCTGTCCTGGGCGGCGCCTGCGCCATGATATCCTGCGTCGTGGATCCCGAGATCTTTGTCATCGGCGGCGGCGTTTCCAGGGCAGGCGATATCCTAATTAATACAGTACGAAAGTATTTCCGTTCCGGCGCTTTCCATGCCTCCGAAGATGCCAAGTTCGCCCTGGCGACCCTGGGCAACGACGCCGGCATGTACGGGGCCGTAAAGATGGTCCTGGACTGACAGTAAGAAATAACTGAAAAAGAAAGAAACAGGCCTGCATCAGGTCTATTCCTGAAAAACAAAGAGAAGCTGCCCTGCAGAGATCATGAATCCTGCAGGGCAGCTTTATTCATTCGGGCAGCGGAAAAGACGAAATATTAAGAAAAACTAAGTGTTTTTAGGTAATATTACAATTTGTTAATTGACAATATTCTCCGACAGCATGAAATTGAAATCCGCAGAGCCGGAAGGTATAATTGAAGGAGAAAAAGCTGCGAAAGACTTGAAAAACGAGGTATTCCCATGCGTATTCTGATGTTTGGAAACAGTTTTACCTACTATAACGATATGCCCTCCATTCTGGCGGATCTTCTGCAGGCGGAGGTAAAGGCCCTTACCAGAGGCGGCGCCAAGCTTTCGGAATTCAGGGATCCGGAGAGAGAGACCGGACGGGAAGCGGAGGAAATCCTGCGGTCCGGTCATTGGGACTATGTGATCCTGCAGGACCAGAGCAGCAGGCCGGTCCGTTTCAGGGATTCCTTTTTAAGAGATGTGCATATCCTCAGCCGCAAGATCCGGTCGGTGGGGGCCAGTCCCCTGCTTTTTGCCACCTGGCCCTACCGGCCCGGGGCAGACCAGTATAAGAAAACAGGCCTGGACTTTGACAGCCTGGGATCGGGACTGGAGGATGCTTATCAGGCTGCGGGGGAAAAGGAGCATCTCCCTGTGGCGGACGCGGGAAGACGCTTTATAAGGCTCTGGGAGAGCGGGGATCCTGCGGACAGAGAGGGCCTCTATGCTGAGGACGGAAGCCATCCGGGCCCTGCCGGGTCAAGGATCGCCGCGGAATGCATTGCGGAGGCTGTAAGGAAGGATATGGAGAAGAAGGCGGCCCGGGAAGAGGAGAGCCCGTCCGGCGCTGCGCCTTCGGAGGCGGAGAGAGAATACTATGACTATCCCAAGCCTATCTCCGTATCGGTGAAGGATACGGACATCCGGATCCGGATCCTCCACATGTATCAGGTGCTGAGAAAGCATTCCGATGCGGAGCATCCTCTGACCACCAACCAGATCCGGGCCCTGATGGAAAAGGAGCACGGCATCAGCATGCACAGGACCACTGTCCCGGGGGACATCGAGGTCCTGAAGGCCGCCGGCTTCAACGTTGTGGGCAGACGGGCCAGACAGAACAAATATTATCTGGCGGAAGGAGACTTCGAACTTGCCGAGCTCAAGATCCTGATCGATGCGGTGGAGTCCTCCAGATTTATTACGGAAAAGAAGAGCAGGGAACTGATCGAAAAGCTCTCTTCCCTGACCAGCGAGCAGAATGCCAGAAAGCTCAGGCGCCATATCTTTACCACAGGCCGTGTAAGGAGCCTGAACGAGAAATGCTGGTATATCATCGATGCCGTGAACGATGCCATCAACGAGGGCAGACGGATCTCCTTCTGCTACACGGATATAGACGGCCGCAAGCGTGTGGTCCTCAGGAACCACGGCAGGCCCTATATCATCAGCCCCTATACCCTGCTCTGGAACGGAGACTTCTACTACCTGCTGGGCTATGATCATAATAAGGGGGAAATGCGGACCTACCGGGTGGACAGGATCGCGGACCAGCCGGAGATCCTCAGGGATGCGGCGGATCCCATACCGGATGATTTCGATCTGGGCAGATATACCAGGGAAGTCTTCCGCATGTTCGACAATGAAGAACTGCAGGAGGTGGATCTTCTGTGCAGATATGAGGTCATGAAGGGGGTCGTGGACCAGTTCGGCATGGACATAAAGATCAAGCGGGCCGGAACCGGATGGTTCGGTCTCAGGGTGACGGTATGCACCTCCGCCACCTTCTATGCCTGGGTCTTCCAGTGGGCAGGCCGGATCCGCATCGCGGGTCCCGAAAAGGCCAGACAGGAATACAGGCAGATGGCCCTGAAGGCCCTGGAAGAAGATACAGCATTCAGTCAGACAGGAGAAGGAAAGAATGGACAGGCTGGAAGAACTGAAGGAAGCCATTGACAGATTCAACAAGGAAAGGGACTGGGACCAGTTCCATACGCCGGAAAACCTGGCAAAGAGTATTTCCATCGAGGCCGGCGAGCTGCTGGAGTGCTTCCAGTGGAGCGGAAAGGACTACGACCTGATCCAGGTAAAGGAAGAGCTGGCGGATGTGCTCAGCTACTGCATCCAGATGTCCATGGTCCTGGACCTGGACATCCGGGAGATCGTGCTTGAAAAGCTCCGGAAAACAGGAGAAAAGTATCCTGTGGAAAAAGCCAGGGGCAGCGCCGTCAAATACGATAAGCTGTAAATGCAGGCACAAAAAGGCAAAGCGGCAGGAGAAAGTATGAACAGGGCGGAAGCCGTCAACATCCTTACAGAGTTCTGCGGGCCCAGGGATATTCCGTGCCTTGAGAAAAAGGCCCTCCTTGCCCGGTGCGGCATCGAAAAGGCGGATGTCTTCGTTCTCTTCGGCAGGTCGGTGCTGGCGGGAGGAGACGTGCTGGCAGAGGCAGTCCGGGCAGATATGGCCGGCTGCTGTATCATCGTCGGAGGAGAAGGCCATACGACAGATACCCTGCGGCGGAAGATGAAAGAGGTTCTGCCCGGACTGGAGACGGAGGGCCTTCCGGAAGCAGTACTCTTCGACCGGTATCTCAGGATGCGGACCGGACGGTCCGCTGACTATCTGGAGACCAGGTCCACCAACTGCGGGAACAATATCACCAACCTCCTCGCGCTTATGGAAAAAGAGGGCATTGACTGCAGGTCCATGATCCTCTGCCAGGATCCTTCCATGCAGAGAAGAATGACCGCGGGCCTTGCAAAATACCGAAGCGATATAACCGCCCTAAACTATGCTTCCTGCCGGCCGGTCATGGAGGAAAAGGACGGAGAGCTTGTCTATAAGACAGAGATCAAAGGCATGTGGGAGCCCCTCCGCTATATCAGCCTCCTTCTGGGGGAAATAGAACGGCTCCATGATACGGCGTCGGGCTACGGCCCAAGGGGGAAGGGATTTATCGCCCACGTGGACATTCCGGACTCTGTCCTAGAAGCATATGCGCGCCTGAAAGCGGCCTTCCCGGACCTTGCAAGGAAGGCGGATCCCCGATACAGTTCATGAAAGAAAAGAATTTACATCGAAATGATGCGGCATTCCCTGCGGAGTGCCGCTTTTTTGAGGGCCGGAACCGCAGAAGAAGTACGAAAGGAGGCAGTCCGTCATTGTAAGCAGGGCAGAGCCTGTGGTATATTTTTTTGCGGCAGGGGCAGACTGCCCTGAAGAAAAGAATGAGAGGTACACTATGCTGACACTGGAAAGAGCAAAGGAACTGAATGATTCAATGGTAACGGAAGAGCATCTCAGGATCCATGCCCTGAATGTTTCTGCGTCCATGGGAGCCATGGCGGAACATTTCGGGGAGGACAAGGAACACTGGGAGGCGGTAGGTTATCTCCATGACTATGACTATGAGAAATACCCCGAGGAGCACCTGCAGCACACGAAGGAACCCCTTCTTGCGGCAGGCGTGCCCGAAGAGGACGTGCGTGCCATTCTGGCCCACGGCTACGACATCTGCACCGATGTGAAGCCCGAAACAAACATGGAAAAGAGCCTGTACGCGGTGGATGAGCTGACAGGCATCATCCAGGCCTATGCCAGGATGCGTCCCGAAGGGATCCATGACATTAAGGTCTCCAGTTTTATGAAGAAGTTCAAGGACAAGAGATTTGCGGCCAAATGCGACAGAGAGCTGATCCGGAAGGGCTGCGAAATGCTGGGCATGGAGATCAGAGACGTGGCTGAGATCTGCATCAGGGGCATGGAAGAACATGCGGCAGAGATCGGACTGGACGGAGAAGGGAAATAAGAAGAAGGACAGAAACAGCCGGCACGGGAGCCGATTGTTTCTGTCCTTTTATAATTTCTGCACCTTATGATTTTTAAAAGGAGCGCCGCTTCCCTCTGACGCCCAGGGCCTGGCCGAAGAAAGCCCCGACGCCGCCTCCTATGATGTGGGTCAGGTTGGAGATGCTGTCCCGGACCATGATGCCCTCATAGACCTGCTGGCCTATGAAAAAGAGGGCCACCAGTATAAAGGTCATGGGGATCTCTCCCTCCCGGAAGTTGGTGAAAGAGGAGAGAAGAATAAAGGCAAAGACAACCCCGCTGGCCCCGCAGAGGCCTGTATAGGGGAAGAAGACGAAGTTGATAATGCCGGTGGCCAGAGCGGTGACCCCGATCAGCCTGAGCAGGGCGTCAGTCCCGTATTTTTCCTCCAGAATGGGTCCCAGCAGCAGGATGTAAGCTGCGTTGCCCATGAAGTGGTCCCAGTCTGCATGGCCGAAAATATGGCTTACAAAGCGGATCCAGGTCAGGGGATCCAGAAGGGAAGCCCTGTAATTCATAAACAGAAGCTGGGTGGAGGATCCTCCTGTCAGAGAGCCCAGCAGCGTAGCTGCAAAGCAGATGAAGACAAAGCCCAGGGTCACGGGGGCATTCAGTACGATACGGTATTTGCTGTTCATATATATGTCCTTCCTGTCGGATCCGGATCCTGTCCGGATTTCTTTTATTCTGCCACAGATTCCGGGGGGATGTCAGGCAGGGTTTGTTACCCGGAGGACTTTCCCTGCAGAGGAAATGAAAAAGCCCCGAAATGGAATCCATTCCGGGGCTGAAGCTGGCACCGGGAATCGGACCCGGGACCTCCGCACTACCAATGCGACGCTCTACCGACTGAGCCATGCCAGCAGCTTTTGTGCTCTCACAAGCAACGAATTTATTCTATCAGAGCATTCTGCTTTTGTCAATCATTCTTTTTATTTTTCGAAAGACGCACTTTTGGCGGAAATCAGGACAGTTTTCAGAATACTTGCGGGGACAAAGCAGGAAGATCCCTTCCGGGAAGCTTTCGTTTCCCCGGAAAAAAGAGCCCGGAGCCATGCCCCGGGCTGCTTTGTATGTTTCTTAGAGAATGCAGGGATCAGTTGCCGTTTGCCTCTTTTAAAGCTTCCTCGGCCGCTTTCTGTGCAGCTTCCTCTTCACGCTCTTTCTTGGCCTTCTGTTCGGCTTCCTTCTGCGCTTTCTTTCTGGCGGCTGCCTGTGCCTTCTTCCTGGCTTCTTCCTTCTTCTTCTGCTCTTCCTTATACTTTTCGTAGTGGTATTCGCAGTATTCCTTTTCCGCGGGTTCCGTACCTTTTACGAAATACTCGGTGATGGAAGGGCATACGCCCTTGTAGGGAAGCTGGCCGGTGACCTTGCAGACGGTGGCTGTGGTCAGGTTGTCGGGCTTTTCGAACTCGGTCCATTCCTGGTTGGCGGGGATCCGCTCCATGATGGCCTTCCACATGGTCTTGGCCATGTTGGTCTCGCTGGAGTTCAGGTCGATGTTGTTGTCATAGCCAGCCCAGACGGTTCCGGTAAGCTTGGTGGTGTATCCGCAGAACCAGACGTCGTTGTTGTCGGATGTGGTACCGGTCTTGCCCGCAATATAGGTGCTGCCGAAGTTGGCGGCATGGCCCGTACCGTTGGGGGCTGTCATGACGTCGTGCATGGCAGAGGTCAGGAGCCAGGCTGTGGACTTCTTCATGACCGTTCTGGTCTCCTGGGCCCGGTTCTCGTCCGTAGCCTCATCGGTGTTGTCCAGAATGACGTTGCCTTCGTAGTCCACGACCTTGGTATAGAGCTTGGGCTCTTTATAGACGCCGCCGTTGGCGATGGCGGCATAGGCCGCGTTCAGTTCGATGTTCTTTACGCCGTAGGTCAGGCCGCCCAGAGCCATGGTCTGGTTGCAGTCCGTATAGATTTCGCCGTTAATCTCTTCGCCTTCGGGACCGATCAGGGTAGTGAAGCCCAGGGTCTGCAGATAGTTGTAGGCGTTGATGGGACCGTTGATGACATCTTCCTTGTGATCCGAATTCAGGGAGGAAATGGTCTTTACGGCCACTGTGTTGGTGGACTGGACAATGGCCTCACGGAAGGCCATGTAGGAATTGGAATAGGTCCTGGAGTAGTTATAGACCTGAATGCCGCTTCCGTTCACGCCGAAGTGGTAAGCCTTGTCTTCCTTGGCGCTGGCCAGAGTATAACCGTAGAGGTCGATGGCCGGAGCGTAGGTGGAAACGATCTTGAAGGTGGAGCCGGGCTGCCGCGTGGTATCGGTGGCCCTGTTCAGGGTGCGGTTGCCGGACTTGGTGCCGCGGCCGCCTACCATGGCCAGTACATAGCCGGTGTGCTGGTCTTCGATGGTAATGGAGATCTGAGGCTGGGGCGTCATGACGATCTTCTCGGTATATTTGTCCCCTTCCTTCATCTTGGAGTTCCTGAACCAGTTGACGTCGCTCATGGCGGCTTCCTGGGCGGCTTCCTCACTGTCTGCCCGGTAGAGCAGCTTGTCGTTGCCACCGTTCTCCTTCATGAAATAATAGAGGGAGTTGCTGTCGTAGTTGTCGGTGGTGTCGTCGGGATGGATCACGGTCAGGATATAGTTGAGGAAATAACTGGTGGAGGAGGGGTAGTTGGCGGGATCGGACGCTTCCTCATCCGCTATGGCCTGGATCGCGGGATCCTGAGTGGAATAGATCTTCAGGCCGCCGCTGTAGATCTCGCCCAGAGCCTTGGTACGGCTGTAGCCCTTTTTCATCAGATCTTCCAGGAGCTGGTTGGTCAGGGCATCCACGAAATAGGACTGGATCTGGTTCTCCTCCTTGGTCTTGTCGATGTTGACTTCCCGGATC
Source organism: uncultured Lachnospiraceae bacterium (assembly GCA_946614165.1). Taxonomy (GTDB): domain Bacteria; phylum Bacillota; class Clostridia; order Lachnospirales; family Lachnospiraceae; genus CAG-791. The sequence continues at coordinate 19,587 of CAMOGQ010000038.1, read as the reverse complement.
CTGTCGTAGACCTCCATGCCGGCCGCCTGGTCGTACTCTTCTTTGGTGATCAGATCCTGCTCCAGGAGCTTGGTCAGAACGGTCTGCCGTCTTTCGTTGTTCCTGTCGGGATTGTTGATGGGGTCGAACTCGGTGGGGTTCTGGGGGATGGCCGCCAGAACGGATGCCTCTGCCAGGGTCAGATCCCTGACGGATTTGTCGAAGTACCGGTTGGAGGCCGCCTGGACGCCCAGGGTATTGTGGCCCAGGTTGATGGTGTTGAGGTAATTGATCAGGATCACGGTCTTGGCATCCTGGCCCTTTTCCTTCAGCTCTTCCTCCAGATGGATGGCGAGATACTGCTCCTGGATCTTTCTCTTGACGCTTTCCAGCGTTGACTCGCTGGTCCAGCCCTCAAAGACATTGTTCTTGATCAGCTGCTGGGTAATGGTGGATGCACCTTCTTTTGTCTTGAAGCCGGAGGTCACGTCCTTGACCGCCGCACGGATGATGCCGTAGATGTCGATTCCGTTGTGGGAATAGAATCTTTCGTCCTCAATGACTACGAAGGCGTTGCGGACCATCTGGGGAACGTCATCCTCGGAGACCGGGATACGGTTGGAGTCCGTGGAGACCAGCTTGGCCGTCTGGTTGCCCTTTGCGTCATATACAAAGGAGGAATAGCCCTTGGGACTGACGTCGATATCCCCTATGGCAGGAGCGCTGTCGATGATGCCCTGAAGGACACCGTAGGCGGCGAAGCTGCCGATGATCATGGCGCCGATGACGCACAGAAGAACAAGGTGGGTGACGAAAAGACTGCCTCTTTTCAGTCGCTTTTCACCTTTGGCGTTCAGCTCGTTTTTGCGGCGCCGAAGATTTTTTTTACCATAATTCATAGAAATCTATGATCCTTTCTTTGCTGTTTCTGTAATGAAAAATGAACTCCAAAATGTACATTCCGTACTATTATAGCAAATCCTCATAAAGGAATAAAGACTTTTAACAAAGCCTGATTTTCCCGCCCCGGCCCCGCTTCCTCTTCTTTTTTCCCCTTTTCTCCCCGCCCTTTTTCCTTCCCCGGACTGTACCGCCGCTCTTTAAGATAGTATACTGGTAATGACCCGGAAAGAAGCGGAGGAAGGCCATGGCAGGAGAGTATCTGACGATCAGAGGCACCGGAAAAGGTGAATATACGGAGAAAAAGTCCAGGTTCCTGGGCCTGGCGGTCCATGTGGAATCCGAGGAGGAAGCGGCCGGATATCTGGAAAAGATCCGGAAGCAGTATTATGATGCCAGGCACAACTGCTATGCGTGGATCATCGGGGAACAGAAGGAAAAGATCCGGTCTTCGGATGACGGGGAGCCTTCGGGCACCGCGGGCCAGCCCATCCTCAAGGTTCTGGAGGGCTCCGGCTGCACCAATGTGATGATCATCGTGACAAGGTATTTCGGCGGGACCCTTCTGGGGACCGGCGGCCTGGTAAGGGCCTACACAAAAGCTTCCAGAGAGGCCCTGGAGGACGCGGACCTGGTCCGCATGTGCCTGTGCGAGAGATTTACCGTGACCGTGGACTATTCCTTCCTGGACAGGATCCTTTACTATCTCCGCCAGACGGGCATTGCCCCGGACGATACTCTCTACAGCGACCGGGTGGGGATCGTGCTGACCATCCGGGCGGATCAGGCAGAGGGAGTCAGGGAGAGGATCACGTCCCTGACGGGCGGGGGCGCCCTTTTCCAGGAGTCCGGTCAGGACTATTATCCCATATCCGTTCAGCAGGAATGACATACCGGACATATTTACAGAAAGACAGATGCGGAGTTAACAAAAATACACAGGACAGGAGGACCATATTTCTTTGACAAATGGCCTCTTTTCGTCATAAACTGATGGAAGTCCCGGGAAGGTATTCCCTCCCGGGGACTTCCGGAACATGCAGCTGCGTACCGGCATGGCAAAACGTGCTGTCATTTCAGAAAGGTGGTGGTTTTATTGGATAAATCAGCAGATTCTCCTTATCCCCGATTATCGAACATAAATAAAAACCACCCTATGGAGGACAGCTATGGAAGAATTAAAGAACAAAGAGCACATCCTGCTGGAACTGCTCAGCAATAAAGAGTATACCAAGCTTCGCCAGACAGCTGCCGATATGCAGACAGCGGATATCGCTGCCATTATGGACGAGATGGAGGATGAGGATTCCCTCAAGATGTTCCGCCTTCTGCCCAAGGACATGGCAGCGGACGTATTTGCGGACCTGGAACTGGATGACCAGCAGTACATCATTCAGTCCCTTTCCGACCGTGAAGCGGCCAGCGTCATTGACAATCTGATGGCCGACGACGCCACGGACCTGCTGGAGGAAATGCCGGCCAACGTGGTCAAGAAGATCCTGCAGAACGCAAGGCCCGACACCAGGGCGGACATCAACCATCTGCTCCGCTATCCGGAAGACTCGGCCGGTTCCGTCATGACCGTCGAGTTCGTGGACCTGAGAGAGAACATGACCGTGGCGGACGCCATTGAAAGGATCCGCAAGATCGGCCTGGATTCCGAGACCGTCAACATCTGCTACGTGGTCAATGCCCAGAGGGTCCTGGTAGGTACGGTGGCCCTCCGCTACCTGGTCATCTTAAAGCCTGACGACATCATCGGCGAAGTCATGAACGAGAACATCATTTCCATCGGGACCATGACGGACCAGGAAGAAGCGGCCCGTCTGTTCCAGAAATATGACTTCACCGCCATGCCCGTGGTGGACAACGAGAACCGTATGGTAGGTATCATCACCATCGACGACGTGGTGGATATCCTGGAGGAAGAGGCTACCGAGGATATCGAAAAGATGGCGGCCATCCTGCCCACCGACAAGCCCTATTCCAAGACCGGCGTTCTGGAGACCTATAAAAAGAGAATGCCCTGGCTTCTCTTCCTGATGATCTCGGCTACCTTTACCGGTGCCATCATCACCCGCTATGAAGCGGCCCTGGCATCCTACGTGGTCCTGACGGCCTACATTCCCATGCTGATGGATACGGGCGGCAACGCGGGCTCCCAGGCCTCGGTCTCCATTATCCGAAGCCTGTCCCTGGGAGAGATCGACTTTGCGGACGTCCTGATCGCCATGTGGAAGGAGATCCGGGTGGCCGTCCTCTGCGGCGCGACCCTGGCCTGCACCAACTTCATAAAGCTCATGCTTTTCGACAGGCTCACCGTTACCCTGGCCCTGATCATCTGCGCCACCCTGATCCTGGTAGTCATCTTCGCAAAGATGATGGGATGCTTCCTGCCCCTGCTGGCAGCCAAGCTGGGCTTCGACCCGGCGGTCATGGCATCGCCTCTCATTACCACCATCGTGGACGCGGTCTCCCTGACCATCTACTTTACCATCGCCACCAACGTCCTGCATATATAAGGAAGAGAGGCAAAGCTTTCATAAAAAAGGAATGTAAATACCGGCAGCCGCACTGCTGCCGGCCTTTTCCCCGGAGAGGATTCGGATTTTCGCGAAAAACGCGGTCCGATCAGGCTCTCCGGGGATTTTTCTCTTGTATGTTGAAGGGAAAAAAGGTAAATTAATGCGGGGAGGTGCGCCTTCCCATAAATCAGAAAGAGTATTGACAGTGCGCGGCCCCCGGGGCCTGTGCCGACAGACGACAGAGATATTGAATGAAAAAAAGTGTTTGGATTCTGATCTGCCTCCTGATTGCGGGAGCAGTGACAGGGGCCGCTTACTACGCTGATCCCGGCTGGACCGGTCTGGGACAGGGCGGAAAGGAAGTGGTCCTTGCATACGACGACAGATATACTTTCAGTCAGGAAGTCAGAGAGATCCGTGCCCAGGAGGTGACTTCCTTTCAGACGGGGACGGATATCCCCGATACACAGATCCTGGAGATGGAGGAGGGAGACCGGATCCATGTCCGGGCAGCCGGATGCGGAAGCGCGGAGGCGGAACTTGCTGACGGGACCGTCGTAAAGATCGTGGTAAAGCCCGCTCCCATCAGCCTTCTGCTGCTGGCAGGGCAGAGCAACTGCGAAGGCTGCATGAATGAGAGAGGCTCCATTACAGAATATAAGAAACAGTGGATCCGCAATCCCGAGGGCAGCTGCTACAGCACCTACGGCGTTACGGATGATATGTATGACCTGGTAGCCTGGTATTCGGATACAGAGGGGCTTGGCCCCATGACAGTGGAGAACTGTGAAAGATTCCTGCCGGTGTCTCTTACGGACAACTCCCTGAACGACCGCTACAACCGGACGGACGCGCTGACCAGCGCTCCCGGCGCGGCAGGCAAGGGCGGCATTGACAGTGCCCTGGCCTACAGATGGAGACAGCTGACCGGTGAGAAGGTATGGATCATCAACGCATCCCGCCACGGCTCCGAGATCAGCGTATGGGAGCCGGCAGCGGAGAATTCCCTGGCTCTCTTCGAAAGGGCGGTCAGTCTCTATACCGGCGCGGAGAAGATCCTTTCCGACGAGATCGGAGCAGGGCACTATACCCTGGCCCATAAGGGCGTTTACTGGTGCCACGGGGAGACGGACAGCTTTCTCAAGACCTTTTCCTCCAAGTATCAGGCCAGCTTTGATCTGATCCGCCGGGAGCTTATGGAAGCCCTCAGCGGAAAAGGCATCGAAAACATGGAGAAAGAAGTGGAATTCTTCGGCATGATCATGCCCAGGGCTTCCCTTTATTATCCCAACAAGGGCGCGGACTATGTCCTGACAGGCGCCAGAATGTCCCAGTACTACATGGCCATTTCCCAGGATTATCCCGATGTCTTCATGGCCAGCTACCTGGGCGATCTGTGGACGGATGACCAGAGCGTGGAGACCTACTTCGCGGAAAAATACGGGACGGAGAAGAATTACAGCTTTTACTGGCCCATGCAGTCCAGGACCGTTCCCCTTCCCACCACCATGGACGAAGTCCACGGAAGCGTTCATTATACCCAGATCGGTTACAACGAACTGGGGATCGATGCGGCGGAAAATATCTGCTATGCCCTGGGTTACTGCAGGCCGGAAAGACTGAAGGTGGATTCGGTCTCCTTCATTACCGCGGACGGGACCAGGATCCGCAACGGTGAGACGGTGGGCATGCAGGAAAAGGTCCGCAATGTCCTGGCTGTCAGAGTCTCCCCCGCCTACATGACAAAGGCGGTGGAGGTCCACACATCGGACAACCTGATCTTCAACGAGACGGGCGTGCGCATGCTTTACGGCGAGGAAGGAACGGTAAGAGTCCGCCAGGGATCCCTGAAGGAAAAGATCACCTTCCGCAGGGAGGAAACGGCTCCGGAAGAGGAAACCATGGCCGGCCTGGATACGGACGGACAGGAACCGAAGCCCTGAACAGGGGTTTTTATAAAGAGAGCAGAGCTGAGAGCCTGCATACAGTAAGAGAGGAAAAACCATGACAAACGAAAAGAAAGAACGCTGCGTAGGTACGGTATCCAGAGGCATCCGCTGCCCCATCATCAGAGAGGGCGACGACCTGGCCGCGATCGTTGCGGACAGCGTCCTGAAAGCAGCGGAAAATGAAGGATTTTCCATCAGGGACAGGGACGTGATCGCCGTCACGGAATCGGTCGTGGCCAGGTCCCAGGGCAACTATGCCGGCGTCGACGACATCGCCGAGGATGTCAGGACCAAGCTGGGCGGGGGGACCATCGGTGTGATCTTCCCTATTCTTTCCCGCAACCGTTTTGCCATCTGCCTGCGGGGCATCGCAAAGGGCGCCAGGAAAATCGTCCTCATGCTGTCCTATCCCTCCGATGAGGTGGGCAACGAACTGGTCAGCCTGGACAAGATCGACGAAGCGGGGGTCAATCCCTACAGCGACGTGCTGAGCCTTGAAAGATACAGAGAGCTTTTCGGCGAGAACCGTCATGAGTTTACCGGCGTCGATTACGTCGCCTATTATGAGCAGCTGATCAGAGAGTGCGGCGCCGACGTGGAGATCATCTTTGCCAACCAGGCCCGTACCATCCTTGACTATACGGATACAGTCCTGACCTGCGACATCCATACCAGAAAGCGCAGCAAGAGGATCCTGAAGGCGGCTGGCGCCAGGATCGTTCTGGGACTGGACGATATCATGAACGCTCCCGTGAACGGGTCGGGCTGCAACGAAGCTTACGGCCTTCTGGGCTCCAACAAGTCCACCGAGGACAGAGTCAAGCTCTTCCCCAGAAACGCGCAGCCCCTGGTCCTGGAGATCCAGAAGAGGATCCTGGACGCCACGGGAAAGCATGTGGAAGTCATGGTCTACGGAGACGGCGCCTTCAAGGATCCCCAGGGCAAGATCTGGGAACTGGCAGATCCGGTGGTCTCTCCCTTCTATACGGACGGCCTGATCGGTACGCCCAACGAGCTCAAGCTCAAGTATCTGGCCGACAATGATTTCAAAGACCTGTCCGGCGAGGCGCTCAGGGAAGCCATTTCCGAGAGCATCCGTAAAAAAGACAAGGACCTCAAGGGCTCCATGGCCTCCCAGGGAACCACTCCCAGGCAGCTGACAGACCTGATCGGATCTCTCTGCGACCTGACCAGCGGCTCCGGCGACAAGGGAACTCCCGTGGTTCTGGTCCAGGGCTATTTCGACAACTATACGAACTAAAAGACAGGGCAGGGCCTTTCCTTTCGGGGAAAGGTCCTTTTTTCGGCTTCCCTGGAGAAGTTCCGGGCATGTTTCTTTTAAAGTGCAGTCCCGGAAGGCCCGGCAGACAGATTTTTTCTTGAATCCCTTCCCCGCCGGTGCTATACTACTACAGTTTATTGAGTGGAAACGCATTTAATAGGTAAAGATTCAGAAGGAGTTTTATGATCCAGAAAAGAGAAGATGTCAGAAATGTAGCCATTATCGCCCATGTTGATCATGGCAAGACCACCCTGGTGGACGGCCTTTTGAAACAGAGCGGTGTCTTCCGTGCCAATCAGGAAGTACAGGAACGTGTCATGGACTCTAATGCCATCGAGAGAGAACGCGGCATTACCATCTTAAGTAAAAATACAGCAGTTTATTATAAGGGAATCAAGATCAACATCATCGACACCCCCGGTCATGCCGATTTCGGCGGCGAGGTGGAGCGTGTCCTGAAGATGGTCAACGGCGTCATTCTGGTGGTGGATGCCTTTGAAGGCCCCATGCCCCAGACCCGCTTCGTCCTTTCCAAGGCCATGGAACTGGATCTGCCCGTGATCGTCTGCATCAACAAGATCGACAGACCCGGCGCAAGACCCACCCAGGTCATCGACGAGGTACTGGAACTTCTCATGGATCTGGGCGCCAGCGACGAACAGATCGAGTGCCCCTTCGTCTTTGCTTCCGCCAAGGCCGGCATCGCCACCCTGGATATGGGCCGTGTGGGCTCCAGCATGAAGCCCCTGTTCGAGACCATCATCGATTATATCCCCGCACCGGAGGGCGATCCCGAGGCCGGTACCCAGATGCTGATCTCCACCATCGACTATAACGAATATATCGGCAGGATCGGCGTAGGCAAGGTGGACAACGGCGTCCTGAAGGTCAACCAGGAAGTGGTCATCGTAAACCACCACAACCCCGAGATGCGGCGTAGAGTCAAGGTCAGCAAGCTCTATGAGTTCGAAGGCCTCTCCCGCGTGGAAGTCCAGGAGGCGGGCATCGGCTCCATCGTAGCCGTTTCCGGTATCAGCGATCTTCATATCGGAGATACCCTGTGCTCTCCCGAGAACCCGGTGGCCATTCCCTTCCAGAAGATCTCCGAGCCCACCATTTCCATGACCTTCAACGTCAACGACTCCCCTCTGGCCGGCAAGGACGGCAAGTACGTGACCAGCCGCCATATCAGGGACAGGCTCTACAGGGAGCTGAACACCGACGTATCCCTGCGGGTCGAGGATACGGACACCACCGAATCCTTCAAGGTCTCCGGCAGGGGCGAGCTTCATCTGTCCGTCCTGATCGAGACCATGCGGCGTGAAGGCTATGAGTTCGCGGTCAGCAAGGCCGAAGTCATTTACCACTATGACGAAAAGGGAAGGCGCCTGGAGCCCATGGAGCAGTGCTTTATCGATGTGCCCGAGGAATTTGCCGGCAACGTCATCCAGAAGCTGGGTGAGCGCAAGGGCGAACTTATGGGCATGGGAACCATTCCCGGCGGTTACCAGAGACTGGAGTTCTCCATTCCCTCCAGAGGCCTGATCGGCTACCGCGGCGACTTCCTGACCGATACCAAGGGCAACGGCATCATGAATACCATCTTTGCGGGCTATGCCCCCTACAAGGGAGACATCACCTACCGCAAACAGGGATCCCTCATTGCCTACGAGACCGGAACGGCTGTGGCCTACGGACTCTTCAATGCCCAGGAACGCGGCTTCCTCTTTATCAGCCCCGGCGAAAGCGTCTACTCCGGCATGGTGGTGGGCCAGAGCGGCAAGACCGAGGACATCGAGGTCAATGTCTGCAAGACCAAGCACCTGACCAATACCAGATCCTCCAGTGCCGACGAAGCCCTTCGTCTGGTGCCGCCCAGGATCCTGTCCCTGGAGCAGGCCATTGAATATATCGATACGGACGAACTTCTTGAGGTCACGCCGAACCACCTCCGGATCCGCAAGAAGATCCTGGATCCCAGGCTCAGAAAGAGGGCGGAGATCTCTGCGGCCCAGAGAAACGCCAACGCCTGATCCGGGAAAGCGTCCCGAAAGCTGCCACACAGAGAGGGGAAGTTATGCTCCCCTCTCTTTTTTTATACAGAACAGGAAATAAAACGCTATGAAAGATAAAGGAAAGATCAAAGGCATTTTCTTTGTGGTCCTGGCCGGCGTCTGCTGGGGCTCCATAGGCCTTTTTATCCGCACCTTCAACGCCGCAGGCCTCTATTCCATGGATATGGTGGTGCTCCGGTCTGTTTTTACCTGCATTGCCATGCTGGTCTTTCTGCTTTTCTACGACAGGAAGCTTTTAAGGATCCGGCTCAGGGATATCTGGTGCTTTCTGGGCACCGGCATCGTCAGCATGGTCTTTTTCAACTTCTGCTATTTTTCTCTGATCTCCCTGTCCTCTCTGTCCGTGGCGGCAGTCATGCTCTATACGGCCCCTGTTTTTGTCATGCTGCTTTCCGCCCCTCTTTTCGGGGAAAGGATCACGGGAAAGAAGCTCCTGGCCCTTGTGCTGACGGTCCTTGGCTGCGTTTTCGTGACCGGGGTGATCGGAGATGCGGCGTCTCTTGGCGGAGCGGCCATCTTTTTCGGCCTGGGGGCGGGGCTGGGCTATGCCCTCTATTCCATCTTCGGCCGCTTTGCCCTGCAGAGGGGATACCACTCCTTTACCATCAACTTCTATACCTTTTTATTTGCCTCCCTGGCAGCCCTTCCCCTTGCCGACGGTTCCAAGATCCTGTCTGTCAGCACTTCCAGTCCCTTTATGCTCTTTTTCTCCGTGGCCTGCGGCATCGTGACCACGGCCCTGCCCTATATCGTATATAACTACGGTCTCTCCTCCATGGAGAACGGCCAGGCGGCCATCATCGCTTCCATAGAGCCCGTCGTCGCCACTCTTCTGGGCTTCTTTGTCTTTCACGAAGCCCTGACCCCGGGCAACGTTCTGGGGATCGGCCTGGTCCTTTCGGCCATCGTGCTCAGCAACCTGTAGCAGAGAAGACCGCAGCGATTTATAATGAAGCTGTTGCTGAGTAATGGGATGATTCCTTCTTTCGGAACGAAGGAATCATAATTGCTGAAAGATTTCTGATCTTAAGTTGTGACGAAAAATCCTGTTATTTTTCGCTGTATTCAAACGCGATAATACGGAGTTTCATAAGAATGAGGAAAGATATGACATCTACAGGAAAAGAAAGCAGCATAAGCTTTATATGTGGAGATATAACGAAACAGGCGTCTGAATGCATAGTAAATCCTACCAACAGGCACCTGGCTTCGAAAAGCGTTAATTCTGTCGATGGATCGATCAGAATGGCAGCCGGTCCTGGTCTGGCAGAAGAGTGCAGCAGGGTCAGAGGTTTCCATAAGGGTCAGGCCCTGCTGACAGGGGGATATAATTTGCCGGCCAGGCATATCATTCACGTGGTTAGTCCCAGTTCAGAAGATAGAGACAGTTTTCTGCATCTTAGGGGCTGTTTTCTGTCGGCTCTGGATACGGCCAGGGTCTACGGACTTCATCAGATCGTATTTCCTGCTATAGGGACCGGCTTAAATGGCCTTCCCGTAGGATACGCGGCAGAGTGTGCCGTAGGGGCAGTCAGGGACTGGATCAGGCATAATACAGGGTATTCAATGGAAGTGATCTTCTGCCTGTATAATGAAGAAATAAAAAAAGTCTTCGAGTCTGTGTATAGAAGAGCGGTGACAGGGCATTTGGGGGATCAGAGTGCTTGGACAGAAAGTAATAAGAGCCAGCCACCGTCCGAGGAGCCTGAGATATACAAACCCTGCAGGAAACCTGACGTGCCGGTACGGCCTCATGCATATGAAGGCAGCGGAAACTATATCTTCATCAGTTACTCCCATAAAAATGATAGGGAAATACATGACATTATATATCACCTTCAGAAAGACGGATACAATGTCTGGTATGATGAGGGAATTAATGCTGGAGATGATTATGCCGAAAATATTGTGAATCATATAGATGGATGCACTGTGTTTTTGTCGATGATTACAGAAGAATTTCTCGTTAGTAAAAACTGTCTGGACGAACTGGAATACGCAAGAGATGAAAAGGAGGATGATGAGAGATTTCTGATTTTCCTGAAGGAAGTGAACGTTCCCAAGAAGATAAAACTTCAGCACAGCCGAATCCAGAATTTACACAGAGAAAGGGAAGGAGAGCATTTTTTCCATAAGCTTTATCAGAACAGTAAGATCAAGAAATGCAGAAATGACAAGGAACAAAGTGACTCATTTCTGGATCTTCTTTCAAAAGTGCACAAAGAATGCCTGGAGCAATTAAGTGCTGAATTCAAAAACTATAATGATGAATGAAGGCAGGGACCGGCATAGAGCCAGTTACTCCGACCTTGATAATGAGACCCGAACAGGGTAAAATACATTCAGACACTGATGTCGGAAAGGACTTTGATTATGAGCAGAATTATTCTTAAACTGAGCGGCGAAGCACTGGCAGGCGAAGACGGGACCGGTTTCGGCCCGGACAGGATCCGCGCCGTGGCTTCCCAGGTAAAGACCCTGACAGAGCAGAAATATGAGGTAGGTATCGTCATCGGAGGCGGCAACTTTATCAGAGGCCGTTCCACAAAGGAGATCGACAGGACCAAGGCCGATTCCATCGGTATGCTGGCCACCGTCATGAACTGCATCTACGTTTCCGAAATGTTCCGGAACGAAGGCATGCAGACAGTGGTCATGACTCCCTTCCAGGTGGGCTCCTTTACAAAGCTCTTCTCCAAGGACCTGGCCAACGAGTATTTCGCCAAGGGCGCCGTGGTCTTTTTCGCCGGCGGAACGGGACATCCCTTCTTCTCCACGGACACAGGCGTTGTCCTCAGAGCCATTGAAGTGGGCGCAGAGGTCATCCTGATGGCCAAGAACGTGGACGGCGTCTATGACAGCGATCCCGTAAAGAATCCCTACGCCAAGCGCTACGATATCCTTCCCATCGACGAGATCATCGACAAGCGCCTGCAGGCCCTGGATCTGACAGCTTCCATCCTGGCCCAGGAAAACCGCATGCCCATGAGAGTCTTCGACCTCAAGGAAGAGAACAGCATCGTGAAGGCGGCATCCGGAAACTTCAACGGCACCATCATTACCGTATAAGGCTTTTGTTTACAGCACATGACAGGTCCGGGCGGAGCCCCAGGGGCCTGTACAAAATAAACTTATAAGAAAAGGGGTACATTATGGCTACAAGTGAAAGAGTTAAACCTTATGAAGAAAAAATGCTCAAGACCATCGAGCACCTGAAAAACGACCTGAACGGCATCCGCGCAGGACGTGCCAACCCCCACCTTCTGGACAAGGTCAGGGTCGACTATTACGGAACCCCTACCCCCCTCCAGTCCGTGGCCAATATTTCCGTACCGGAAGCCAGGATCATCCAGATCGCTCCCTGGGAGAAGAAGATGATCAAGGAGATCTCCAGAGCCATCCAGGTGGCCGAGATCGGCATTAACCCCCAGAGCGACGGCCAGGTCATCCGCCTGGTATTCCCCGAGCTGACCGGCGAACGCCGTAAGCAGCTGGGCAAGGACGTCAAGAAGTACGGAGAGGATGCCAAGGTGGCTGTCCGCAACATCCGCCGCGACGGCGTGGACGCCTTCAAGAAGCTGAAAAAGAGCGAGGATGTCTCCGAGGACGTGGTCAACGAACTGCAGGACGAGATCACCAAGCTGACCGATAAATACGGCAAGGAAATCGACAAGATCATCGAAGACAAGACAAAGGAAATCCTGACAGTCTGATCGGAGGCGGGATGGAAAACGAAAGAAAAATTCCGACCCATGTGGCCATTATCATGGACGGCAACGGCAGGTGGGCCAAAAAGCGCGGCCTGCCCCGCACCATGGGCCATATCCAGGGAGGCAAGGTGGTGGAGCAGATCCTGGAGGATGCGGATTTCCTGGGCATTTCCTATCTGACCGTCTATGCCTTCTCCACCGAGAACTGGTCCAGACCGGCTGCGGAAGTAAGCGCTCTGATGAATCAGCTGCGCAATTACATGAAGACAGCCCTGGTCAAGTGCGCCAGAAACAACGTCTGTGTCCGCATCATCGGGGACAAGACGGGCCTTGCGCCGGACCTGCAGGAAGCCATCCACAACCTGGAGGAGTCCACAAAGAACAATACCGGCATCCACTTCCAGATCGCCATCAACTACGGAGCCAGGGACGAGATGGTCCGGGGCATCCGGAAACTGGCCGAAAAGGCGGCCGCCGGAGAGCTGGATCCTGCCTCCATCACGGAGGAGACCGTCAGCGATGCCCTGGATACCGCCGGGATCCCCGATCCCGACCTTCTGATCCGCACTTGCGGAGAGGAGAGGATCTCCAACTTCCTCATGTGGCAGATCGCCTACGCGGAACTTTACTTTACGCCTGTGGCCTGGCCCGACTTCGACAAAGCCGAGCTGGAAAGGGCCATAGAAGTCTATAATCACAGAGAGCGCAGATACGGAGGACTGGTCTGAGGACCAGTCCCCTTTCCATGCGGTAAATTAACAGGAACGAAACTATGAAAGAGCGAATAATCAGCGGTACCATTATCGCAGCGGCCATCATCGTCCTGGGCCTGGTGGGAGGCTACCCTCTTGCCAATGTCCTGCTGATCTGTTCCCTGATCGGCTACTACGAGCTGATGAAGGCCTGCGGGGTCCTGAAGCTGGTGCGGAAACGGCAGGAGCAGTTCAACATGATCTCTGTCATCGGCTTCGCCTTCACTGCGGCCCTCTACTTTATGCTGCAGGTCTGCGCAGGCATGTATACGGGCTCGGAGCTGGTGCAGAAGTCCGATTTCTGGACCATGTGCATCATCGTGGCCTTTTTCATGATCAGCATGGCAGGCTATGTCTTCGCCTTCCCCAAATATGAAGGGAACCTGATCATGATCTCGGTCTTCGGCTTCCTCTACTGTCCTGTCATGCTGAGCTTTGTCTACAGGGCCAGGACCATGGGACGCTTCGGGATCTTTGTCTATGCCCTGATCTTCATCTGCTCTTCCGTATGCGACACCTGTGCCTATGCGGTGGGCATGATGCTGGGACGCCACAAGATGGCGCCGGTCCTTTCTCCCAAAAAGACCGTGGAAGGCGCCGTGGGAGGCGTGGCCGGGTCCCTTCTGGCCTGTTTCCTCCTTTCCCTGCTGATGGAATATCTTTATCCGGATATCCACCTGCAGCTGGAGTTTTCCGTCCTGGGCGTCTGCGGAGCCCTGATCAGCATGATCGGTGATCTGGCCGCCTCCGCCATCAAACGAAATCATAACATCAAGGACTATGGGAAGCTGATTCCCGGGCACGGCGGCATCATGGACCGCTTCGACAGTATTATCTTTACTGCACCGATGATCTATTTCCTGGCGGTTCTTCTGATAGGAGAGATATGATTATCAGCATTATCATTTTTCTGATCATTTTCAGCGTTGTCGTTATTTCCCATGAATTCGGCCATTTCGCCATTGCCAGAAGGAACGGGATCCGGGTCAATGAATTTGACGTAGGCATGGGTCCCCTTCTGGTCCGCCGAAAGATGGGCGAAACGGATTTCTGTATCAGGCTTCTGCCTGTGGGCGGGGCCTGTATTTTTGACGGCATGAGCGGACTGGAAGAGGAAGAGACCATCCTGGACGAGCATTCCTTCCCCAACGCGGGAGTCTATGCCAGGATCGCCACGGTCCTGGGAGGACCGGCGGCCAACTTTATCCTGGGCTTCGTCCTGTCCCTGATCGTGGTGGCCTTTTCCGGCACGGACCTGCCCGTGGTCCAGGGGATCATGGAAGATTCCGCGGCCATGGAGGCCGGGATCGAGGCCGGCGACGTCATAAAAAAGATCAACGGCGAGAACATCCACATCTACCGGGAAGTCAGCATCATTTCCATGATGAACTACGGCGAGCCCATGAAGATCACCTACGAAAGAGACGGCGTCCTGACCACGGTGGATCTGGTCCCCAAATACAGCGAGGAGGCAGGCCGCTACTATATCGGTCTTCTGGGCAGCGGAGAGTACCATACCTGCAGCGCCCCGGAGGTCTTCAAATACGCCTGGTACGAGACCTTCTACTGGCTCAAGTCCACCGTCAAGTCCCTGGGGTCCATGGTGAGCGGACACTTTGACAAGGACGACGTGTCCGGCCCTGTGGGCATCGTCAAGGCAGTGGACGATACCTATGAAGCCGTCAATCCCTACGGGCTTTCCGCGGTGATCTTAAGCTTCATGAGCTTTGCCACCCTTCTGACGGTCAACCTGGGGGTCATCAACCTTCTGCCCATACCGGCTCTGGACGGGGGCAGGCTCCTCTTTCTTCTGATCGAGGCCATCCGGGGAAAGAAGGTCCCGGCGGAGAAGGAAGGCTACATCACGGCAGCGGGCATTATCTTCCTGCTGGTGGTGATGGTCCTGGTCCTCTTCAACGATATATCCAGATTTTTCAGATAAGATAAGAATTGAACATGCCCGCGCGGAGCCTTCCGCGCGGGCCGATTGCATTATAGAAAAGGAACGGAAAATCATGACTTACAGAGACCATACCAAAGTTGTACAGATCGGCAGCGTGAAGATCGGCGGCGGAAATCCCATCGCCATCCAGTCCATGACCAATACACCCACCGAAGACGTGGAAGCGACGGTCAGCCAGATCCTGCGTCTGGAGGAGGCGGGATGCGAGATCATCCGCTGCACCTGCCCTACCCCCGAAGCGGCCAGGGCCATTGGAGAGATCAAAAAGAGAATCCATATCCCCCTGGTGGCGGATATTCATTTCGACTACCGCATGGCCATCGCCGCCATGGAGAACGGAGCGGACAAGATCCGGATCAATCCCGGCAACATAGGCGGCAGGGACCGGATCGAAGAAGTGGTCCGCTGCGCCAGAGAGAGGAATATCCCTATCCGCGTAGGCGTCAACAGCGGCTCCCTGGAGAAGGACCTGGTGGAAAAATACGGGGGCGTAACGGCAGAGGGCATCGTGGAATCCGCCCTGGACAAGGTCCATATGGTGGAAGAGTGCGGCTATGACAACATCGTCATCTCCATCAAGTCCTCGGACGTGATCATGTGCATCAAAGCCCACGAGATCCTGGCCCGGGAGACCGTCTACCCTCTCCATGTGGGCATTACCGAAGCGGGCACCCTGACCTCCGGCAACATCAAGTCCGCCGTGGGCATCGGGAACATTCTCTACCAGGGCATCGGCGATACCATCCGCGTATCCCTGACAGGCGACCCGGTGGAAGAGATCCGTTCTGCAAAACTGATCCTCAGGGCCCTGGGCCTCAGAAAGGGCGGCATCGACGTGGTATCCTGCCCTACCTGCGGCCGCACAAAAATAGATCTGATCGGCCTTGCAAATCAGGTGGAAAAAATGGTACAGTCTTATCCCCTGAATATTCGTGTCGCAGTCATGGGCTGCGCGGTCAACGGTCCCGGTGAAGCCAGGGAGGCCGATATCGGCATTGCCGGCGGCATCGGCGAAGGCCTGCTCATAAAGAAAGGGCAGATCGTCCGCAAAGTGCCCGAAGACCAGCTTCTTGCCGTACTGAAGGAAGAGCTGGACAACTGGCCCGTCCAGTCATAAGGAGTTTTTTACATTGTCCAAAGCCTTTTTTGATGTATTTCCCGCCTTAAAGGTCAAAAACGATCTTCATACTTATTTTAAGGATACCCAGGTGGAGCGCATTGCCACCAACCGGGAGCATACCAGGATCAAGGTCTGCTTTTTTTCCGATCACCTGATCCACCGGAGCAGGGTCGTCCGCATGCAGGAAGAGCTGGAAAGTCAGATCTTTGCGTCCCGTTCCGTGACCGTCTATCTGGTGGAACGGTTCGAGCTGTCCGCCCAGTTCACGCCCATGCAGCTGATGAAGAATTACTTTGATTCCCTGGTCTACGAGATCAGCAGCTTTTCTCCCGTTATGGGGATCTTTTTCAGAGAAGCGGATATCAGCTTTCCGGAGCAGGATCAGATCCTGGTGGACATGGAGGATTCCTGCCTCAGCCAGAGCCTGTCCGGCAAGCTGGAAGAAGCTCTGGAGAGGATCTTCCGGGACCGCTGCGGCGTCCCGGTCCGCTTTACCATAAGACTGAGCAAAAAGGATAAGAAGACTGCCGAAAAGCCGGAACTGGTGACCTATGTGGCGCCTTCCGAAACGGCGCCCCGGACAAAGGCTCCGGAAAAGGCCGCTCCTTCGGAAGAGAAAAAGGGACGGGGAAACGGAAAGAAGGGAGGAGACTGGAAGAACCGGAAGGGAAGCCCCAGAGGGATCCGCCAGTCCGACAGCCCCAACGTGGTCTACGGAAAAGAGATCGCGGAAAATGCTTCTCCCATCGCCGAGATCATGACCGATATGGAGGATGTGGTCATCCGGGGCCAGGTCATGCTGGTGGATACCAGAGGCATCAAGGGAGAAAGGACCATCGTCAAGTTCTCCCTGACGGACTTTACGGATTCCATCTACTGCAAGATCTTTGTGTCCAACGAGTACCTGGACGAGATCCTGGGCGGCATAAAGCCCGGCGCCTTCCTGAAGGTCAAGGGCAGGACCCAGATGGACGCCTTCGAGCACGAGGTGACGGTGGGCACCGTGGCCGGCATCATGAAGATCCCGTCTTTTGTGACCGTAAGAGAAGACAGGGCTGCCGAGAAGCGCGTAGAGCTCCACTGCCATACCAAGATGAGCGACATGGACGGGGTCTCCGAATGCAAGGACCTGGTGAAAAGAGCCTACAAATGGGGCATGCCCGGCATCGCCATCACGGACCACGGCGTCCTCCAGGCCTATCCCGACGCCAACCACCTGAGAGAGGACCTGTTCAAGGCGGAGAACAAGAGGCGCAAGGATGCGGGAGAGCCTCCCATCGATACCCAGGATTTCTTCAAGGTCATCTACGGGGTGGAATGCTACCTGGTGGACGACCTGAAAAAGAGCATTGAACTGGGGAGCGGCGAAACAGGTGAGACCCGCTTCGGGGACCGGCCCTATGTAGTCTTCGACCTGGAGACCACAGGCTTTTCCCCTGTCCAGAACCGGATCATCGAGATCGGAGCGGTCAGGATCGAAAACGGAAAGATAACGGACCGCTTCTCCTGCTTTGTCAATCCTCAGGTGCCCATTCCTTTCCGAATCACGGAACTGACCAGCATCCGGGATGAAATGGTCATCGATTCCCCCGTGATCGAAGAGACCCTGCCCCGTTTTCTGGAATTCTGCAGAGGCTGTGTCCTGGTGGGCCACAACGTGGCCTTTGACATAGGCTTTATTGCGGAAAACGCCAGGCGCATGGGCCTTGACTGCGATTTCACCACCATCGATACCATGATGATCGCCAGATTCCTTCTGCCCGGTCATAATAAATATACCCTGGATGCCGTGGCCAAGCTCCTGGACGTGGATCTGGGCTTCCACCACAGGGCCGTGGACGACGCCGAATGTACGGCAGGCATCTTCCTTAAGGAATGGGAGATGCTGGAAAAGAGAGACGCGGTAAGCTACGGAGACGTGAACGCCATCAGCGATTCCAATCCAGACGTCATCAAGCGCCTGCACCCCTACCACTGCATCCTTCTGGCCAAGAACAATACCGGCAGGGTCAACCTCTACAAGCTGGTATCGGATTCCCATATCAGATATTTCCAGAAGAAGCCCAGGATCCCCAAGAGCGAGCTGATGAAGTACAGGGAAGGCCTGATCGTGGGCAGCGCCTGCGTGGCCGGCGAGCTCTTCCAGGCCATCCTGGAGCAGAGATCCCCCGAGCAGATCGCCAGGATCGTGGAATTCTACGACTACCTGGAGATCCAGCCCAGGGACAACAATGCCTTCCTGCTGGAAGATAAGAACCGGAGCAGGTATCCGGATATCCAGACGGAGGAGGATCTGCTGGACTTAAACCGCCAGATCGTCCGCCTGGGCGAAGCCTGGAACAAGCCGGTGGTGGCCACCTGCGACGTCCACTTCATGGATCCCGAGGACAAGATCTACCGGACCATCATTCAGGACAGCATGGGCATGACCGACGAGGATCCCGCCGATCTCTATCTGCGGACCACAGACGAGATGCTGCAGGAGTTTGCCTATCTGGGAGCCGACAAGTGCCGGGAGGTGGTCATCACCAACTCCAGGAAGATCGCGGACATGATCGACGTGATCAGCCCTGTGCGGCCGGACAAGTGCGCCCCCGTCATCCCCCATTCGGACGAGACCCTCAGAAGGATCTGCTACGACAAGGCCCACAGCATGTACGGAGATCCCCTGCCTTCCATCGTGGAGGAGCGGCTGGACAGGGAGCTCAACTCCATCATCAGCAACGGATATTCGGTCATGTACATCATCGCCCAGAAGCTGGTGTGGAAATCCGTGGAGGACGGTTACCTGGTGGGCTCCAGAGGGTCGGTAGGATCTTCCTTCGTAGCCACCATGTCGGGTATTACGGAGGTCAATCCCCTGCCGCCCCACTATTACTGTCCTTCCTGCCACTTTTCGGATTTCAGCTCCCCCGAGGTCCTTGCCTACGCCGGAAAGTCCGGCATCGACATGCCTCCCAGGATCTGTCCCCGCTGCGGAAAACAGCTGAAAAAAGACGGATTCGACATCCCCTTCGAGACCTTCCTGGGTTTCAAGGGAGACAAGGAGCCGGATATCGACCTGAACTTCTCGGGCGAATACCAGGCCAAGGCCCATAAGTATACCGAGGTCATCTTCGGCCACGGCCAGACCTTCAAGGCCGGGACCATCTCCACGGTGGCCGAGAAGACGGCCTACGGCTATGTGAAGAAGTACTTTGAAAAGCAGGGCGTACAGAAGCGCACCAGCGAGATCGAGCGCCTGCTGCAGGGCTGTACCGGCATCCGCCGGTCTACGGGCCAGCATCCGGGCGGCATCGTGGTCCTGCCTCTGGGAGAGGACATCAACTCCT
>CAMOGQ010000037.1 GCA_946614165.1 uncultured Lachnospiraceae bacterium | reverse complement strand
CTGGTTAGATTGCGGTAAATTTACCACTAAGTCAAGTCAAACATTCATACTTTATCTCCTCTTTTTAAGTCTTTTATGGATGATCCGGCCCTCTGGCCGCTTTTTAGTACCAGATACTTCCCAGGCGGGAGTGCAGCAGCTCCAGGTCCGTACGGCTGTCCAGTCCGGCCTGGACCTTTTTCGCCAGCAGTATTTCGTCGGTAATGACGCCGTCCACGCTGCTGTCCAGAAAGCTCTGCATGGATATTTCGGTATTGACCGTCCAGACAATGGCTTCTTTTCCCGAATCATGGATCAGGCGGATACGGTCATTGCTGGCAGTCTCCTCTTCCATGATCAGCAGATCGCAGTTCAGGGCCGAAACATTGCCGATCCCTATGAAGAACAGCGTTCCCGTGGTAAATTCCGGATAGGCAGTTTCCGCATAGTTAATGATATCATAGTTCAGGGAGATCAGGGCGACGTCTTCCACACAATCATGCTTCCTTACCAGTTCTGCCACATCATCCACCATTTTCCGGTCGGCGGTTGCCCCCTTCATTTCTATGTAGAGTTTCTCCCTGCCTTTGATGGCATCCAGCATTTCCTCCAGTGTGACCACGGAATGGGTTTTTCCGTTTCCGGTGGTATCCCGGATCTTAAGCTCACTGATTTCCGAAAGAGTCATGTCTTTGGGAGCCCTGCCCACACCGGTCAGGCGCCTGAAATCATTATCATGATTGATAATATAGTATCCGTCTTTGGTCCGCTGTACGTCGATCTCGCTGGCGAAGCACCCCTGATCGATGGCGGCTTGGATGCCTTCAATGGAATTTTCCGAAGCCATGGTGCCGCCCGCCCGATGGGCTATGATCCTGACTGGTTCTTCACGGTCGAAGATCTGGTTAAAGAAAAAACCGATCATGACAGAAGCGCTCAGTAAAAACACGAACACACCCGTAATCAGAAGAACCTTCCAGCGGTATCTGGACTTTTTGGGCCGCTCCGGCCACAACTCCCTGTCTCTGCCGGTAAAGGCCAGATACCAGCGTGAAAAGCGCAGCATAAAGTAGGAGCTGCAAAGAAGAGATACGATCGAGTAAAGATATGTCCCGATCAGTACCGCAGCGGCACAGGCAATCCTGTACAGAATCACTGTCCCTTCCAGATCTCCTATTTCCGCCATCTCCCTAACGTCGATTTTAAAAGAGACCGGCAGGTCCGCACCGGCGACTGTCAGACCGGCATACGGCAGGATAATAAAAAGCATCGTTGCCGCAAAATAGACGAGACCCAGGACTATAACAAGTCTGATCATCCCGAAAATGAATTTCCACCGATTTTACTTAACGATCCTGAAAGATCTTTTCCGCCCCTCAGCAGGGGTCAGATCGTCAAGCAGAACGGCATGAAGGGTAAAGAAGGAACGAAATCCGAACCAGACCAGGAAAACAATGACAGCGCCGTAGGCAGCCAGATAGGGCGGCGTATTATAGACCACATCCATAATAAAATTCGGAATATAAAAGTTTTTGGTCAGCTCTATGGAAAATCCCATGCCGCAAAGGGGCACCGCTATAAAGATGTAAAGCAGTATGACAGCGCCCTCCGGGCTGAGGAACCTGCGAAGGGACCGGAAGCCGCCTCTGATCTTCCGGAAGATGCCGGACGGTTCTCCCCTCAGGATATCTCCCGCCAGGTGGATCTGGGCGAAAAGCTCAATGGCCGTGTAGAGGAAAACCAGAAGAATGCCCAGAAGAAGCATGACCGGAAATCTCCAGCTCAGGAAAAGCGCCTCCAGATCTGCGCTGGTGATGGCACCTCCTGCAGTTGCTGCGACAGCGGAGATCATCAGTCTGAAGAGGGATGCAGGTACTGCCAGCAGCGCTGCCGACAGCAGCTGAAAGGTCCACATTTCAGGCAGTGCTTCATAAGCCAGTCTGCCGAATTTTACATTCTTTCTCTCCAGAGAATGCGTCTGTCTCTTCTTCATTGTTTCCTCCGGCCGCAGCCTTTGTCACGCTCTGCCCGGGGTCGGGGCTGTACCCTGGCCCGGCAAAGAATCAGGTCCCGAATAACTGCCGGCAGCAGTATTCAGGACCTGCAGTACTTGATGAATTTTCTTCTCCTGCCCCGGTCACGCTTCCATTGCGTGGACAAGGTTCAGTATCACCTCATGCGTATGTGCTCTCCTGCCCTGTTTCCGGGCTGCCCTGACCACCGCACCGCTGATATAGTCTGCTTCGGTTTTTCTTCCGTTCTGCAGATCTGAATAAATGCTGGTATATCCCCCGGGCACAGCTTCCAGATGCTTTCTGATTCTTTCCGTCTGCTCCTCATAGTCAAAATGGCAGCCTTCGCCCTCGGCCGCCTCGCAGATCTCCCGGATCAGGTCACAGCAGATGGCCCAGGCATTTGCGTTTTCACAAACAAACCCCTGGGGCTTTGCCAGGACCCCGGACAGAACACTGGAGGAAGCGTTGATCATCAGCTTGTTCCAGACCGTGAAACGGATATTATTGCTTACCTTGCAGGGAAAACCTGCCTTTTCGAAAAGCTCTGCGATCTCTTCCGTCCTTTTGGCGGCGTCGGAATTCTCTTTATCTGAAGCTGCGACTCTGCCGATCATCGTCTCCCCCAGGCCGCTGTTGACTATGGTATGGGTATTTTCCCGATAGCTTCCCTGATTGGTCGTGCCGATCAGGATGTGATCCTCATCGGCGAATTCCCTGAGAATATCCTCATGTCCCGCTCCGTTCTGCAGAGTCAGCAGTACGGTATCTTTGCCGATCAGGCCTCTGTTGGCGGCAAGAGCGTCTCTTGTGATATAGGCTTTGGTGAAAAGGATCACCAGGTCCGCCGCTTCCTTTTCTTCTCCGGTGGTGACGGCGCGTACTTTATAAAGATGCTCTTCTTCTCCCCTCTTTACTGTGATTCCATTCTCATTCAGCTCTCTTACGTGTTCCTTTCCGCGTCCCACGAGGCATACATCCGCGCATGCGGAAAGCCTGCTTCCGAACAGAAGACCCATGGAACCCGGTCCTATCACTGCTACCTTCACTTTATTCCCTCCCTGTTTTTTAATATAACCTTCGCTGCATTTCTATTATAGCATTCGCGCATATGGTATTACCCATCTTTTTTGGCAGTTCACAAAATATGGTCATTCCATAAATTCAGCCTGTCATGACCCGGGTCCTTTAGGGTACGGAAAAGCAGCCTGGTTAAACCACAGGTATAAAACAACTCGCCTGCACTGTGCTATAATGATCCCGGTAAGCAGTAATTTTATTCATTTCGGAAAGGAGGCCATCATGACATACAGAGCAGAAAAAAGCATTGATACATATGGAGGCATGGCCATCCTTATCTTAAAGATCTGACAGGCAGACTCTGCCCTTTTCTTCCGATTTCCACAGGATGGCCGGCACCTCTCCTTAAGGCGGGGTGTATTTTTATGCCGTTTTTTAAGACAGAACATAAAAGGAAACAGACTATGGAAATCATCACGGGAGCGTATTCATCCGCTCAAATTTTCACAACATACAATGACAAGACCGCCCTGGACCCCTACGCGGCGGCTCAGCTGCAGATGCTCTGCGATAACGAAGTATCACAGGGGTGCCGGATCCGGGTCATGCCGGATGTCCATCCGGGCAAAGTAGCTGTGATCGGCCTGACCATGACCATCGGAAGCCGCATCATGCCGGGTCTCATCGGCATTGATATCGGATGCGGCATGACCCTGGCACAGGTCAGGGGGAAAATCGATGGTAAAAAAGCCGACGCGGTCATAAGGGAGTGCGTTCCGGCCGGCTCTCTCATTCGAAGAACTCCTCATCGCCTTTCGGAGGGATTTGATTTTTCCTCTCTTGCCTGCGGCGCTCATATAAGGACAGACAGAGCACTTTGCAGCCTGGGGACTCTGGGAGGAGGCAATCATTTCATCGAAGCCGGCCGGGACAGTGAAGGACATCTCTATACCGTCATACATTCCGGTAGCCGGAGCCTTGGAAAGGAAGTGACAGAATACTACCTGAAACAGGGGCAGAAATACCTGAAAGAAAGGGGGCTTTCCCTTCCTTACGAACTGACCTGGCTGGAAGGCACGCTTATGGAGGATTATCTTCACGACCTTGAGATCGTACAGGGCTATGCCTCTTGGAACCGGCAGATCATCCTGGAGGAACTTGCCAGGGGAATGAAATGGAAGGTTGAGGATTTATTCGAATGCATTCACAACTATGTGGACAGGGCTCCGGATACTCTTTCACTCTTTGGTTCTCCCATCCTCAGAAAAGGCGCCGTTTCGGCCATGAAAGACCGGAAAGTAATCATTCCTATAAGCATGAAGGAGGGAATCCTCCTGGGAAGAGGGCTTGGAAACGAAGACTGGAACTGCTCCGCTCCTCACGGATCGGGAAGGATCATGAAGCGGGAGGATGTCCGGAAGAGCTTCACCGTATCTGCCTTCCGGTCAGAGATGAAGGGCATCTATACCAGCTGCGTGGGTAAGGATACTCTGGACGAAGCCCCCTTTGCCTACAGGCCCATGAAAGAGATCGAAGAGGTGATCGGGGAGACCGTAAAAATAGAAAGAATCATCCGTCCCGTCTATAACTTCAAGGCGGGCGGCAGATAAGAAAGGAAAAAATATATGATCATTCAGATCAGTTCCGGCCAGGGGCCTGCCGAATGCGAACTCTGCGTCGTAAAGCTGTATGAATCCCTGAAAAAGGAATATAATGACATTGAAATCATTGAAAAACATGAGGCTTCTTCCGCCGGCTGCTGGACCTCCGTCCTTCTCAAAACCGGAAAGGACCTGTCCGGCCTGGAAGGCTCCGTGCAGTGGATCTGCCCCAGTCCTTTCCGGCCGGGCCATAAAAGAAAAAACTGGTTCGTGGACGTGAGCATCCTCCCTGAGACGGAAAGCCTTTTAAGCCATGCCGGCATGGGAGACGTCCGTTTTGAAAGATTCCACTCAGGCGGAAAAGGAGGCCAGAACGTGAACAAGGTGGAGACAGGCGTTCGTCTGACCCATATCCCTACGGGTATAAGGGTGACCTCCACCGCAGAAAGAAGCCAGTATCTGAACAGGAAAGACGCCATGGAAAAGCTGGAGGCCGCTTTTGAAAGGAAAGAAGCGGCAGATATGGCAAGGCGCAGAAAAGATGCCTGGCGGGAACACGGGGAACTTGTAAGAGGAAATCCCGTCAGAGTCTACAAAGGAGAAAAATTCATACGGATCCGATGAACAGAACGTAGAAAGGAGCCTTCAGGTGAATATAGTGCAGACATTTTATGACGGCATGGCATCAAGCTATGACAAGCTTTTTAAGGACTGGAACGAGGAAACGCGGAAGCAGGCTATTATACTGGACAGGCTGTTCAGGAGCCTGGGCTTTGAAAGAAGATCCAGTCTACTGGACTGCGCCTGCGGCATCGGAACGCAGGCGGTAGGGCTTGCGGAGCTTGGATACTCTGTAACAGCTTCGGATTTCAGCAGGGAGGAACTCTCGGAAGCGGAAAAAAGAGCCGCGGAAAGAGGCGTTCGGATCCGCTTTGAATGGGCTGACTTCCGCCTTCTGGAAGACGTCTTTCAGGAAAACTTCGATATCGTGATCGCCATGGACAACGCCCTTCCCCATATGCTCTCGGAAGAGGATCTGGAAAAGGCATTGAAAAGCATGGCCTGCAGAGTCCGAATGGGAGGCATTTTTATGGCCAGCATCCGGGATTATGACCGTCTGTTGGTGGATAAGCCTCCCTACTCTGCTCCCTATATCCATGCTTCGGAGACGGAAAAACGGATCTCTTTCCAGACCTGGGACTGGTCGGAAGACCATTACCGCCTGACCCAGTATATCATTGAGGACGGCCCGTCCCTTAAGATCAGTAAGTTCGACTCCGAGTACAGGGCCGTAAAAAGGGAAGACCTGACCCGTCTTCTTTATAAGGCCGGCTTCAGCAGGGTCATATGGAAGTTCCCGGAAGAAACAGACTTTTACCAGCCCATCGTGATCGGGATCAGGTAATTCCCTTTTCTGTACCTGTTGTATCCGGAATTCGTTTTTTCCGGCAGAACACTTTCTGAAAGGAAGAACTCATATGGAATATATTCATCGAATCTCCTCTCCCCTGGGAAATATCCTTCTTTCCGGAACGGAACAGGCTCTGACAGGCCTCTGGTTCGAAGGGCAGAAATACTATGCAAGTACTCTGACTTCTCCCTGTGAAGAGAAGGATCTGCCTGTTTTTGACGACGCAGAGAAATGGCTTGATCTTTATTTTTTGGGACAAAAACCGGATTTTATGCCTCCTCTTTCCCCGAGGGGAACCAGTTTCCAGAAAGAGATCTGGGATATTCTACTGACCATTCCCTACGGGCAGACCGTGACCTATAAAGATATCGCTTCACTGACAGCTGAAAGAAAAGGCCTGCCTTCCATGTCTGCCCAGGCCGTAGGCGGCGCTGTTTCCAGGAATCCGGTTTCCATCATCATTCCCTGCCACAGGGTCATCGGATCCGGCGGAAGCCTAACGGGTTATGCCGGAGGTCTGGACAGAAAGGAAAAACTCCTTGCTCTGGAAAAAGGCTCTCCGGCTTTTTTCTGATCCTCTAAAGTACTTCAGAGAAATCTATCCTCATGAAAAAAACCTCCGGATGCCGGAGGTTTTTTCATATATGAGCCTATTCTTTTATCAGATCGATGGCGACCTCGCCGTCTGTCTGTCCGATGGCCGTCAGCTGAAAAACATAATCGCCTTTTTCCAGACTGATCTGAGCACTATCTCCGGGGCCAACAGTGACACTTTCCACTATATCGCCCGGAATGACTTCATTATCGGCGGAATCTGGGTATGCAATGATGGTGGCCTCCATAAGATCGATCTGAAGCTGACCTTTTTCCAGGGAAGATTCAATGACGACAGCTCTGCCTTTTCCGGCAGTTATAGAACCTGTTTCCGCGGTTTCTCCGTCATCAACGTCATGGACTTTGATTTTGATCTTGCTTCCGATCTGGGTTATGTCATAAGAAAATTGCATTCCCCCGCACCCCGAAATCAAAAGGGCCAATAATAATAAGGCTGAGAGTATTCTGACTGTTTTGCGCATTGCTTTGTTCCTCCTGTTTTGCTGATTCGGCATGCAGCTCTGCATTTCCTTTTCAGGCAGCAGAGCTCTGACATAAAGGCCTTCGGATTTCCTCTGTTATTATACAGCATGGATTCCGCCGGTAAAAGCATGGAAATACGTTCTATTCCCTGTATAATATACCGCGGAGCAGCTTCATTTTGCCCTGAATCAGGTTTTATTGTAAAATAGATTCAGATTTCAGATACAGTCCGTTCCCTGCGGATTTCCGAAAGGATTACCTATGAAAAAACAGTGGTGGCATGACAAGACAGCCTATCAGATCTATCCCAAAAGCTTTCTGGATACCAACGGCGACGGGATCGGGGATCTTCCCGGCATTATCTCCCGCCTGGATTACCTAAAGGACCTGGGCGTGGATATTGTGTGGCTTTCCCCCATCTATGTATCCCCTCTGGCCGATCAGGGTTATGACATCGCGGATTATTACGGCATTGATCCCCGTTTCGGCACCATGGAGGACATGGACAGGCTTCTTACGGAGGCCCGTAAAAGAAATATGTACATCGTCATGGACCTGGTGGTCAACCACTGCTCCGACGAGCACTTCTGGTTCAGACAGGCCTGCAAGGATCCGGACGGAAAGTACGGCCGCTTCTTCTATATCGAAACAGTAAAAGACGGTAAGCTTCCCTGCAACTGGCGGTCCTATTTCGGCGGCCCCGTATGGGAGAAGCTTCCGGGCCATGAGGATAAATATTATCTTCACGTCTTCCACAAAAAGCAGCCGGACCTCAACTGGGAAAACCCGGAACTTCGCACAGAGATCTACAAAATGATCAACTGGTGGCTGGACAAAGGGCTTGCGGGCTTTCGGATCGACGCCATCATCAATATCAAAAAGGCTCTTCCCTTCTGTGATTATCCCGCGGACAGAGACGACGGTCTCTGCGATATCACAAACATGCTGCGGGACGCCAAAGGCGTGGGACAGTTCCTGGGAGAGATGCGGGATATGACCTTCAGCCCCCACCAGGCCTTTACGGTAGGGGAAGTTTTCAATGAAAAGAAGGAAGAGCTTCCGGACTTCATCGGAGAAAACGGCTATTTCTCCACCATGTTCGATTTCTCCGGGACCCTCTTCGGCCGCAGCATGGGAGGCTGGTATGAAGACCTGGAGATCACTCCGGACGACTACAGAGACTGCGTGTTCAGAGCCCAGAAGAAGGTGGGAAATATTGGATTTCTCTCCAACATCATAGAAAATCATGACGAACCCAGAGGGGTCAGCCGCTATATTCCCCGGGGAGAGGCATGCCCTCAAAGCAAAAAGATGCTGGCGTCTCTCTATTTCTTCCTGCGGGGCCTTCCCTGGATCTATCAGGGCCAGGAAATCGGCATGGAAAACGTCCCGCTTCATTCCATCGAGGAAGTAGACGATATCTCCTCTCTGGACAACTACCAGGTAGCTCTGCGGGCAGGAGCAAGCCCCGAAGAGGCCTTAAAAGCCGTGGAACGGTTCGGCAGGGACAATGCCAGGACGCCTTTCCAGTGGTCCGCAGAAGACAATGCCGGATTTACCTTCGGAAAGCCCTGGCTTCGGGTCAATCCAAACTTCAAAGAGATCAATCTTAAGGCCCAGGAAAACGATCCCGATTCGGTATTCAGTTTCTATAAAAAGCTCTCTGCCCTTCGCAGGGATCCTCTCTATAAGGAGACCCTTGTCTGGGGCGACCTGATCCCATATATGGAGAAGGTTCATAACGTCATGGCCTATTTCAGAAAGTCAGAGGACCAGACCATACTTGTCATAGCCAATTTCCAGAAGGAGGAACGGGACCTTCCTCTGCCCGGCAAGGTAGAAAAGGTCCTTCTGACCAACTGCACAGAGCCCTTGATCAACGGCGGAATGATCTCTCTTGCCGGCTACCAGGCTGCCGTCCTTCTGATGGAGGATCAAAACTTACAGGCGGCAGAATAAAAAGCAGGAAACGCACCGGGACAGAAAGCCTTCCAGGCTTCCGGCGGACTTAAGTCTGCCCGGAAGTCTGGAAGGCTCATTCTTATTAACCCCTGGTTACCTGGGTATATGCTGTTAAAGGCCTGCCCTTATGTCCGTTTCCGGAAACTCTTCTTCCGGCCACCTGCTTCCCTCATCGATTTCCATCCTTCGAAGATTTGAATCGGAAGCCGTCAGAATCCGGGTCTCTCCCTTTTCATTCTCCAGAAGGACCAGAACCCTGTCCAGTTCCTCTTCCGTTCTTTCTTCACATCCGTAATCGTCTTCCATGATCCTTCTGACTGTCCAGGACACTTATCTCACCTCTCCCTGCTGCTTTTTTCTGTATTCGAAAACCATTCTGTCATAGGTCTGATCTCCCACGGAGAGTCCCTTCTTTTCTTCCCGGACAAACTTCATGCCGGCCTTTTCCATGGCTTTTCTGGAACCGGTGTTCTCAGAGGCACACCAGGCGCTGACGCAGGAAATCCCTTCGTTCTCCGTCAGATAAGAAAGCACTCTCTGCAGAGCTTCTGCTGCAAGGCCCCGCCTCCTCCAGCCTTTATTGATGGTCAGACCGACTTCGATGCATCCGTCCTTATAATCATAGGCTCCGATCGTCCCGACGATGACGTCGTCCACGTCCATGACCCAGGCGTAAAAATGCCGGTCACTGCAGCTTTCTGTAAAGCGGGCGATGGTTTCCCTGGTCATTTCCGGCGTGGCATAGGGGTTCCAGCCGGAATACTGATATGTCGAAGGATCCGTTCCGAAGTACTCGTACAGCTGGTCCGCGTCCTCCGTCCGGTACCTTCTAAGGATCAGCCGCTCCGTCCTCAGCTCTGCGGTCCCGTGCACTTCGATCTCTTCGATGGATAAGATCTGAGATTCCCAGATCAGGCAGTCTTCGATCCGGACCATGTCTTCATCCACGCCGTATTCGTGAAAGGAATATCCGGAATCATAATAATCGGCGACCCCTTCATAGGTATTTCCGTATTTATCTTTCACACGTACCTGTTTTTCATTAAATGTTAGAAGGTTCACGCTTTTCATCCTTCCTCCCCGTATTTTCACTGAATCCTGTCTGCCAGCGCACGTTCGTCATCTGTAATTTCCAGGTATTCACTGGGATCTCCGTTGAAATCCCCCCGGCACTCTTTATGCAGCATTCCGCACAGGCGGCAGCGGTACAGGGTAACGACGAACCGCTCGACACTTCCGCCGTAGGAGCAGTAATCCATTTCGCCGTAGTCTTTTTGCTCCAGGGCATCCCATATATGTTCGTGGTCCATCAATTCTTTTCTGACCAGCAGCTTTTCAAAGTCTTCGATACAGTCTTCACAGAGTCTTTTGCTTTTTCCTTCGGCAAGAACACTGTTTTCCTGAGCCAGACCCGACAGCCGGACAACGAATCTGCCCTTTCTGCCCAGTTTCCCGGGCGCCGCTTCGATAAAGGTCCGGATTTCCGGATCTTTTCTGAAAGAATCGACATCTTTGACAGTCAGTTTTTAATTACACTGGCATTCGTAAACCACATGCTCCATTTCTCCTGTATTACCTTGAGATATTCCTGTTACGTCCGTAAACGGCCAGTCCTTCGGATCGCCGCTGTAAGAAGAATAGTAAAAAATGATGGGAGCAGAGCAGCAGGTGCGGCGGCCGCAGTTCCCGTCAGGATCCCGTCTGCGATCCGGGCGATCTCGGGAAAATGATCCGGATACCCGGAAATCGTAAAGAGAATGCAGGTTGACGGCGACCGGTCCGGGTGCGGATCCGGCAAGGACGGTGAAATTCAACCTCAAAACCTCAGATCAGCTCACCGCTCCCGGCGCCGCCGGTCTTTATGAAAAAAGGAAAAACGGCCAGGATCAGAGCCTTCACGGCATAGAGGGAAAGGAATGCCGGTCCGGCGTTTATGTTCTCTGCTTCATGGATCAGAAACAGTCCGTTTCCCGCATAGGGACTGATCAGCTCGAAGAGAATGGCAGACAGGCGCCCTGTGCCTTCCAGACAGTCAGGATTTGAGACCTGCCTTGGAGTATATTCGGTTCCGTTCAAAACGATCACGTCTTTGTCCTGATCATAATACACCGTGCCTTCAACCCCCTCATCGTAAATCCCGGGCTCGATCTCTTCGGCGATATAATCAAAGGAAGGCACCTGCGGGGCACAGTAAAGACCGGCTTCACAGACCGTTCCCTGCATAAAAAGCCAGAGAACGAGAGGCAGAGCCGCAAGGGACAGGATCTGCCTGAAGGGAATGATCCTGAGCATCCATCCCAGAAAACAGCTTCCGCCGAAAACGGCAGGAAAGCTGACCAGCAGTACCGGTATATCGCCGGGGGCCGGAAAATAAAAGGGCATGCGAAGGATGGCGTGCGTGATCAGAACCAGGGCAGGAAGACCGGCCGATACTGTCAAAACCGCAAAAAAGATGCTTCTCAGGTGCTTTGATCTGTCACTGCCGTACTTTATATAAAGCCAGTATGCGGCTGCGGTAACGATCAGCATCGCGTAGGTCAGTGCGCAGGTAAGGATCCTTTTGTCGATGGCGCGCAGTGAGGACTCTGCAAAATCCGTAAGTCTTTCGTTTTTATCGCCGTCTAAGTGATCGATTTCAATGCCGTATCCTATCGATCCGAACAGGCCGTCGTTATAGCTCACAGAGGCCCGGGCATCGGAGGACAGGTCCAGATTCAGAAGGGCATGATATTCCCGGCTCAGGTTCAGGCATCCCCTGACCGTGAGAGCCAGGACCGCGGCAAAAAGAATACCGCTTATGGCAAGAGACAGTCTGCCTCCCGGTCTTTTGCGTTTACCTTTTTTTCAGCTATCTTTTTTTACTCCTTCTTATCAGGCTTGCCGGCGTCCGCTTTTCTCACCGAAAAGGACGCAGCTTAACGGATTTCTCTTTCTTCGCCAATGATTTCGGCATCGGTGCTCTCTTCCACAAAGGCGGAAATCTCTTCCATGATACTGTCTGCCATGGCAGAATGGGCCGCTATGGCGGCAACGCCGATGACAATGATCTGGTGGGTATCCTGCTCATCAATTTCCGAGGCGGATACATTGAACCTGTTATGGAGCCTGGCGGTCAGGCTCTTTACGATCATTCTCTTCTCCTTCAGACTGTGGACCCATGGAGCACGGAGTGTAAATGTCATGCATGCAATATCAATCGTTCTCTGGCGGGCCTTTCCGGCTCTGCCCGCTCTGCCGGTTAATCTGCGTTTTTTTCTTTACCGGTCCCGCCCGGCCTGTCCGACGAAGGGCAGCTTTATTACCCTAAAGGCAGGACAGAGGCCAGAAGGAAGGCCAGAAGAAGGCCGGCGGGCAGGGCGGTCAGTATCTGCCTTTTATTCTTGTAGATCAGGGCAAGGGCCCATACGAAGACCAGAAGATAAAGAATTCCCCTGAAAGAAAAGTATATGAAGCCGATCCGGAAGCAGGCAAGGAAAAAGACGGCTACTATCCCTGTATCCAGGATCAGGCTCACCGGCCCCTCTCCTCCTGCGTACCAGACAGCAGCGGCCAGAAGGGGCGAAACCAGGGTAATGCCGTACCAGATCAGCATGTAGGACATGGGATTGAAACCCGCAAACAGGATCGTGTAAATATGATAGGCGGCGCACATGCCCGCAAAAAAGCAGAAAACGCTGCGGGCCGCCGCGAATGCGGAGCTGCTCAGCATGGCGATCAGAAGGGCTGCCAGAAGCCAGACGGCAAAGTCCGAAAAGAAATTTCCCAGATCAAAGCGCTCTATGACCCTGTGCCAGCCTATGTCTGAATCCAGAGCCAGGTTGTCCAGCCACTTGGCAAAGATTCCCAGAAGAATTCCCACGGCAAAGGAAAGGGCGGTAAAACGCAGATCTTTTTTACTGTCCTGCTCTCCGGGCATCCTTATTTCATTCAGTTTCTCCAGAATCATTTTCAGTTCCTTTCTGCCAGTACCATGGCTCTCATGAAGCTGAGACCAGCCAGAAGAGATACGGCCATAATAAAGATAAGCGCCAGGATCCTGTGGTCCATCTGCATGCCCAGCACTACGGCCAGCACGACCATGATCATGGCCGCGATCATGTTGGGGAACATGTAGATGACAACGGCCCTGCCCTGTTTGATCACTTCCACCTCATTTTCCCAGTCCAGCCGCATGAAATGTATGCCGCAGACGCAGCCCCATGCCGTTAAAAAGGTGCACAGGGCAAATCCCAGAATCAGATACAGAAGAGTATTTACCGCCGGCACTTTTGCGGAGACGCACAGGCACAGGGTGGTAAAAACCATAAAGGGAAGGGTCAGAAACATATTGAAAAGCATCTTCCCCTGGTACAGGGTCTTCTTTTCTATGGGCAGACTCTGAACGATCCAGTAGTTTTTTCCTTCCAGCGAAGGCGAGCATACCGTGGTCGCCACCATGCCGATCAGGAAATATACGATAAAGGGAATCGCCGGCTGCAGCATGACAGAATCTACCGGGGCACCCCCGGTAACGACGGCAGCGATCCTGTCAAACCCGATCAGAAGGGCGGCCAGGCCCAGTATAAAGGCCAGGACTTCTCCCATGGCTCCGTTGACCATATATGTGGTGGATCCCGTCATACGCCGGAATTCCTTGAAGGCAACGGCCATGAGGACGCTTCTCCTCTTCATTGTCTTTACGCGGTATTTTCCGGCCGACGCATGTGACTTCAAAGCAGAGTTGATGTTTCTGTAGGAGTTTCCGACGACTGCAAAGAGAGCCGCAGCCAGGCCCAGGTTGACTGTGATCAGAAGAAAGGCTCCCAGAGGATCCGCTTTTGTCACCGCATTGGAAAACCAGAGGGCCGGCCGGTTTATCCCCGCCGCCTTCCCGGTCATCTCGGAGGCTTTTCCAAGAACGTTCTCCATCTGATCGTTTTCAAGCACCGACTCCAGGAAAAAGCGCAGGAAAAACATGATAAGGACAAAGGCAAAGGTAAGGACCGTCTGAATCAGACTGGTCTTTTTGAATCCGGCGCTGATCCTTGCGATCAGAAAACCCAGAAAAGCGGCGCCCAGCATGGGTATGACGGGAAGGATCAGCGAAAGCAGGATCCAGACCGGATATACGGCGGGCGATGGATGTACAAAAAAACTGTAGCCGATCAGCATGGCCGCGGAAATGCTCAGGTACCAGGACAGACTCTTTATGTACATGTAAAAGAACCTGCAGCCGGCCACGGTCCCGGCCTCAAGAGGAAGGGACATGAGCATGTCGTATTCCTTGAAATTAAACAGATACCCGTTGGTCTTCAGCAGGGTAAACACAAAAGACAATGCGCTGATAACCAGGGCGCACATGATCGGGGCTTCCTGGATCAGTCCCGTCACTCCGTATCCGACGCAGATCAGAATACTGTAGAGCATCAGCAGAAGATACAGGAACAGAACGCCTATGGCGCCGGCGATGACCTTTCTTTTCTTTTTCCTGTCATCGGAATGCCTGAGGATGTTCAGGCCGCTAGTGGACAGAAGCAGTGTCTTTAAGAGAAGGAACTCATTCTTCATCGCTGTCCGCCTCCAGAAACGCCTCTTCCAGGGACTGACCCTGCAGGATCTCTTCCATGCCGCCCGAAGCTATGATCCGGCCCTGCCTGATAATGGCCACCTTGTTGCAGAGCTTTTCTGCCACGTCCAGCACATGGGTGGAGAAAAAGACCGCAGAACCCTGCCGGCACATGTCATGCATGATCTCCTTTAAGGTAAAGGATGCTTTGGGATCCAGGCCAACAAAGGGCTCGTCCAGGACCAGGAGTCTGGGAGAATGGATCAGGGCGGAAATGATGGCCACTTTCTGCTTCATGCCGTGGGAATAGGACCCGATCATATCTCCCAGGGCTTCCGTGATCTCAAACATGTCTCCGTACCTGCGTATGCTCTCCTCCCGCTCCGCGGAACCGATGCCGAAAACATCCGCCACAAAGTTCAGATACTGGATTCCCGTCAGATTTTCATACAGATCCGGGTTGTCCGGAATATAGGCCGTGACCCGTTTGCAGGCCATGGGCTCCTTTTTTACGGAGTGGCCGTCAATAAAGATATCCCCCTCTTTAAAATCCAGCACCCCTACAACGGCCCGGATGGTGGTGGATTTGCCTGCCCCGTTGTGGCCGATAAAGCCGCAGATGTCCCCGCTCATGACGCTTAGGGAAATGTCATCCACAGCTTTCTTACCTTCCCTGTAGGATTTGGAAAAATGTCTGATTTCGAGTATGATGCCTTCGTTCATATGGCTGCACGCTCCTTTCCCGGTACGGATTTCAGGGAAAAATATCCTTCCTCCGCTGTCTATTTTATAAAGACGGCAGTTCCTTGTAAATACTGTCTGCCTGAAGGTCTGTCTTTCATACCTTACGCTCGCTGGTGCAGATCCTCATTCTGCCGTTCAATGTCAAAACGCCAAGGGTCTTTTTCATGGCGGTGGATACAGGAGGAATGAAAAAAGCATCTTCCATGGCATCGCTGTCCGTCCTGCCGAGATTTGTGATGCTGTATCCTTCCGGCCGGTCCAGATGAAAGGACACCCTGCCTGTAAAGCGGGCCGCTCTGCTTTTAAATCTCCCCCTGCCCGCCATCATTGCGGCATCCAGAAGCCCGGGTTCAAGTGCCGCATAGCACTGCAGGACCATATAAAGCGAGGATGGATCTGCCGTGATTTTTCTTACTTTCTCATGGACCTTCCCGGCTGCAGCATAAGGTCCTTTCCGGCCGCCTTCCTGCCTGTTTTCCTTTAAAAGCATATCCGGAGGAGCCTTTTTGTTTTTTTCGGTTCAATCATTTTTGTTATGGGATTTACTTATGGCTCGCTGATACCTCTGAAACTGTCAGGAAGCATCTGGTCATGTCAGCGTAAAGCGCTGAGACCTTTAAATCCATTTTGCCATAGCAAAAAAGAGAATTCAGAGATCATCCTAATTTCAAAGTTATCGCCATACACCGGCATGAGCCCGGGGGCCGCCCGCGTCGGCACCCCTTTTTCCGGTCTCATGCCTGGGTTGTACAGCCGCGGACAAATTTTCTGGCTGCTCCAGTTTTATAAAACATCAGATCCGGGGGGTGAATGACTAAATTCCACATGAGCTGTTGCAAGAGTAAATTCCACTTTTCTTCTTACAGGGGTGGAATTTAAAATTTCAATTTTCACAGAAAAAAGAAATTCATAAAATATTTAGGATTCTTAGACAAACGCAATAAATAGATTTACAATATGTAGTGGCCTTCCTGTTATTCTCATAAGATTCCGGGCAGGGAGGCATGGGATGTCCGGGGTGAAAGATCCCGGAAACGCGGGCATTTTCTGTAAGCTGTTCTGCATCTCCATGCCTGGGATCCTTATTTCGGCGCTCGCGGAATAAGGGCAGACCATCAAAAAGCCCCCTTCTCCCCCGGCAGTCCCGGGGACCGGCCAGAATAAAGGACCTGAATTTCCTTCGTCACTTCCTTTCGGCAAAAGGAACTGATACGAGGTTAAGGCATTCTGAACATACATTAACCGTCAGCAGGAATCGAAAAAAAGATATGTACTGACAATTCTTCATTCTCTCCCGGATGCAGTTTACAGGCAGGAACCGATCATTCCTCCCTCAATTATCACTGCACTGCCGCACCAGACAACACATGTACCGCTTTATTGCTGTTTTATCGAAAATCAGGATAAGAAAAGCATACCTCCGCTCCGATTAGCTCTCTCTCAGAACTGTCTGAACCTGTTCTGGTTATGAGAAATGTATGCTTATTAAGGAAAAGGAATGAAAAGAGAAAAATGGATCGACAACGCCAAAGGTTTTTTAATACTGCACGTAATTCTGGTGCATGTGAGTGAAGAGCTCACCGGTTTATGGACCTTCCGGTATGTTTTCGGAACTATAGTACCTGCTTTTTTTATTCTCAGCGGGTATACCATGAAAAAGAAGAAAATCAGCCGTGAATTTCTGAATGACAGATTCTCCCGGCTGATTCAGCCCTATCTCTATACCTGCTTTGCCGTAATGATCATGGACCTGTTCAACTGCTGGAAGCTGAACGATGATCTGTCTGCAGCCGCCCTGACGGGATCCGTCGCAAAAGATCTTCTGCTCAGCTTTATGGCCTCAGGTTCTGTCAAAACCTTCGGCGCTATCGAAATCGGAAAGGCAATCGGTGCCATTTGGTTCCTGCCCGCTCTTTTCTTTACCATTCTGATCTTCCAGTTTTTTTTGAATCAAACCGAAGACGATAAGCTGCTTGGCCTCCTGACATCCGTCACTGCCCTCACCGGATATCTGACTGCCAGGTTCCTCTTTCTTCCCTTCAGCATTCAGTCGGGCATGCAGGGTTCCTTTCTGCTGTGGGTCGGTTATGAGATCAGGAAATATCGCCTTCCAGGGCAGATCAGATGGTATCATTTTGTGACAGCGCAGATCATTCTGCTCTTTGGCTTTTATCACGGATACTGTGGTTACAGCCTGGCCAGTGCAAATCTTTATGACCTTTTTCTTTCTGTCCCTGTCGCTCTTTCCGGCTTTGTCCTGATTTATCTGATTTCCCGTGCGGATACAAAGGGCACTTTCCTTTCCTATCTGGGAAAAATATCCCTTACGGTCCTCTGCACTCATCTTTTCCTGCTGAATACGGTTTCTCCGTATTTTCGCATATTCCTTGAAGGAACGTCCCTGGAAGGAAATGCCCGGGTCTGGGCTTATATTGTCATGCACGTTGCTGCGGCAATTCTCTGCGCCGTCATCATTGAACAGCTGAGAAAGCATCTTTCCCCTCTTCATCAGAGGACTCTGGCTTACTTTGCAGGCAGACAGGATACAGGGCGGGATTTTCCGGTGGATATCGCAAAAGGTATTTTTATTATTTCAATCATCGTCTGCTATTATCCCGTTGCTCAGAGTTTTCGGCGAATTGTATTTTCCTGCAGCACCGCGGCATTTGTTGCCTTTTCCGGGTATTTTTACAGAAGCTCTGCCTCTGTTTCCGCTGCATTAAAGAAAATAACCCTCACTCTGCTGCTGCCTTATGCTGCGTCCGCCGCAGTGATCCTGTTTCATCAGAGCCTGCACAGTCCTCATTTAAAGGAGACCTTCCTCCGTTATCTTCTTGGAATGTCAAACTCGAAAAACATTCTCACAGGTGTCCCGACAGTCGGACCCACTGGTTTTATTCTTCTTCTTTTTGTGATCCGCCTGCTCTACACTGCTCTGGACAAATGGACAGGAAACCAGCTGCGGCTGACCATTGCAGTGCTGTGCGTCTCCGTTCTGGGACTTACTCTGGGAAAAGAAGGATGGTGGCTTCCATGGAGCACAGACGCCGCCTTCTGCCTGACGGTCTTTTATTACATCGGAACTCTACTGCGAAAACACGAAATACTCGCTCTTGCAAAGAAGTGGAACATTACTTATTTTCTGCTTACTCCCGTCTGGGCTTATATGATCTACAGGGGCAGCATGGAAATCTCAGCACGTAATTACGGAGATTACGGTGTATGCATCCTGGGAGCCGTTTCGGGTATCATCATTGTATATATGCTTTCTGTATATCTTGGCGCAAACCTTCCACTGATCGCGTCATTGCTTGGCATTATCGGAAAAAACACCCTATGGATCCTTATCGTCCACGAACTTCTGAGCGAAAAGATCCATTCTGTGGCAGCACTCAGATTTGATCCGAAATACGCTCCCTTTCTGATCTGCAGTCTTGCTGCCAAGACGCTCATCGGTATTCTGGTCGGAGAATCTTTATCCCTGTTCAGGAACTCATTCCTAAAAAGGAAAGGTATCAGCGAATCATAGTTTTCCGGTTTCGCTCACAGGCAGGGAAGCGGCAATACTTAAAAAAATACAGACATACTGCATATGCAGTGATGGCAGTCTCAAACCGGGGCGCTCCATTTTGCAGGATCCTGCTGCGGCAGTCAGCATGACAGAAAGAGGGATTCGCAGCTGATAAAAAGACATCAATACTGTAAGGATAAAACAGGTTCTTTAAGTACATACTGTAAACACACGAAGCCGGATAAAACGTAGTCCTTCCCATCAGTTCATTTCTGCCAAAGGCATTCTCCCCTGATAATACATCTGCAGGAATACGGTAAAGGGACCGGGACTTCTCTCCCATTTCAGTCGTTCATCACCCTCCCCTCTCTTTTGTCTGTACAAGGCCTTCCGCGGACTGTATTATAATCTTGCTGTGCGGTCGCACCGGAATTTCCAGCATCCGCAGCGGCCATCTTTCATACCCTGAGGAGTAGTATTGCACTTATGGACGCAAGACCCGTAAAGATCCTTTTAAAATCAAGTATACAAAGCAGTCAGGAGAGCTTTTCATACGAAGGATCCTGCCGCAGAAAGGGCTCCCTCTTCTGCATCACCTATACTGACCCGTCGGAGAATACCCCCACCAGAGTCCGGATCGATGCCGGTCCTGACGGCATGACCCTTCACCGGCGGGGAGCCATTACCGCCAGGATGGAGTTCTGCCCGGATCGGGATACGGATGTCAAATATAAGATCGATGCATTTTCGGCGGATTTCGTCCTGAAAACCAGGACCTACTCTTTTTCCTCCGATGATTCTTCCATCCGGATCCTTACGGACTATGTCCTTTCCGACCCTTCCGGAGAACCTGTGTCGGAAAACCGTCAGCAGATGATCATTACTTTTAAGGACTGATTCTTTTTTTGGATCAGTCCTTTTTATATTGCGGATCTGCCGGAAATGAAACGTTACATTTCTTTATTCTGCCCTCTTCTTTACATCCTGCCTGACAAATCACCTTATCGCAGTATTATTTTCGGACATTCCATATGGTATATTCTCTGATTGTCCGAACGGACCATATATCTTTTCAAGAATTATGAAGCGTTTCATATTCTGTCCGATTGATGAGGAAAGGCATTCAAGAGAAATACCGGCATCATAAACATCGGATGTCTCTCTTTTTGTCTGAGGCTGATCCGTTTTACAGGCTGCAGGAGGAAATACTTTGCAGCCCGGTCCTCTGTGACGCTCGAGCCGGATCTTACATGGCATAAAAAGCAGAATAAAAGACCGGACAGGCCCGGGGATGATCCCCCTGCGCTGTCCGGCCTCCCTGCTTCAGGAATGTCTTCTCGCCTTGCCGCTTTGTTTATGATTCTCTTCTCTTCAGCGAAAGTCCTCCAGAAACTTCCTGACGGACCTGGTCATTTCCCTGGCAAAGTCCGAATTATACTTTCTGTCGTAAAAAGCCTTCATCCAGTCGTCATAAGACCTGATTCCAGTCCTGTCATCGAACATCTTCCGGAGCTCCTCTCCCGAAGGTTCATGATAGGTATTTTCCTGCAGTACAAAGTCCAGGTCCAGACGCCTCGGCTTGGGCCTTTCCTTCTGCTGACCGGTAGGATATCCGAAGACCAGCATGGCGGCGGGAAAAACATAGGGCGGCAGACCCAGGATCTCTCTCTGGATCTCCGCGTTCTCCATGATATCTCCGATGTAGCAGGATCCGATTCCCAGGGCCTCGGCCGCCGTTACGGCGTTCTGGGCCGCAATCAGGGCATCGCAGACCGCCAGCATCAGATCTCCTTCTCCGGGCTTTCTGGGCTCGATTCCTGCCTCCTCGTAGGCTCTGTACCATCTGAGG
Organism: uncultured Lachnospiraceae bacterium; assembly: GCA_946614165.1. GTDB lineage: Bacteria > Bacillota > Clostridia > Lachnospirales > Lachnospiraceae > CAG-791. The sequence continues at coordinate 8,922 of CAMOGQ010000037.1, read as the reverse complement.
CAGTCTGCGCAGAAAACAAGGACCAGGTCCGCCTCTTCTATAAAGGGCTGATGGTCGCAGGAAATGCTGAGAGCATGCTTCTTTTCCGGGTCTGTGACCCGGATCATGGTATAGAGCTGCTGATTCCCGGCAGTAGGGGCCTGAGCGGCGGCTTCCGCGATCATACGGACATGCTCTTCGGAGATTTTTTCTTCCGTGAAGGCACGGACGGATTTTCTTTCATACAGTGAACGGATGACCTGATCCATTTCTTCTCCTCTTATTCTTTTCATGGAACTTCGTCTCGGCCAGGCCGGGCCAGCCTGCATACTGCTCCTTCACCTGCCTCACAGCACGATTCTGATTCTGGTGCCCAGATCTTTGACCGTCAGGACTTCGAAGTGGCCGCTGTGCTTGTCCACGATCCATTTGGCGATGGAAAGGCCCAGCCCCGTGCCTGCAGTGGTCCTGGCTTCGTCCGCTCTGAAGAAGCGTTCAAAGATATGGGAGACCTCACTCTCACTGATTCCCTGGCCCTGGTCTTGAACCTGCAGATAGGGACTTCCCTTTTCGTTGACGCCAAAGGACAGTAGGATCTCCTCTCCCTGAGGGGTATATTTGGCCGCGTTGTCGATCAGGATCCTTACGGCCTGCTTCATCAGTCCGGGATCGATTTCCACCTCACGGGATTCTCCTCCCTCCTGAAGGCGGTAGCGGTGGTTCTCGTCGATCATCAGAGACTCTTCATAGATCTCCCGCATCAGGTCTCCTGTCCGGACTTTCTGCCTGTTCAGAGCTGTCCGGCCCGAATCTCCCCTGGCCAGGAACAGGAGCTGCTCCACCAGATAGTTCATGTGGTCAGCTTCGTTGCGGATCGCGGCAATGGACTCTTCCAGGATCTTTTCATCGTCCTTTCCCCAGCGGTCCAGCATGCTGGCATAGCCCTGTATGACTGCGATGGGCGTCCTCAGTTCATGAGAGGCGTCATTTACGAAGCGGTTCTGCTGTCGGATGGTATCCCTGGTGCGCAGCAGCAGGTTGTTCATGGCTGCCTCGACCCCCATCAGATCCGTATCACCGAAGGAAAGGGGCCCGTCCTGGCCGGGGTTGATGTGTTCCAGGGCATCTTCAATGACCTGGTACTTGTCCTCTGTAAAGGAGAACCTGCTCAGTTCGTCCGCCCTGAGGGCGATCTCGTTGATGGGAGCAAGGATCCTTCTTATGGCTCTGTCCTCTCTGAAATAGGACAGGAAAATGCCAAGCAGCTGCAGTCCGAGGAGAACCGCCACCGTTATACCGACGGCTGTCATTGGAACCAGGCAGGAAACCGACAAAATGGTCTTTCCTTCGGGATTCATAACAAGGTAGAGGATATCTGCTCCGGGATCTGCCGCTGTCTTCATCCCCTCCAGAGTCCGGCTGCAGCCGGGAAGAATGGCGCCGAAGGCACTGTATTCCTGGTCCAGGGCCCACCCGATACACAGAAGGACTGCCAGAAGAAAGTCCCCCGAAATAAAGCGGAAAAGCTTCCCGCGGATCATGTACCAGTGCATTCTCCTTGTGATCGATGTCATACGGCGCTGCTGGTCCGGGGAAGCGGATTTTTTTCTATTCGGATTTGATGACATAGCCGACTCCTCTGACCGTCCGGATCATTCTGACTCCGAAGGCATCATCAATCTTGGACCGCAGATACCTGATGTAAACGTCCACCACATTGGTCTCTCCGGCATAGTCATAGCCGCAGACCCTGCTGAGCAGGGTATCTCTGGACAGAACAATATCCTGATTCTCCAGAAGGACTTTGAGCATGGTGAATTCCCGGTTGGTCAGAGGAATCTCATGGCCGGCGTAGCGTACCTGGTGACGGCGCTCGTCCAGAGTCAGGTCGTGCCAGGAAAGTACGCCTTCCTCTGCCGTTTCCCCGGCTTTTTCCAGGACAGAAGCCGGGTGGAGTTTTAAAGCCACCCGGATCCTGGCCAGAAGTTCCTCTATGGCAAAGGGCTTTGTGATATAATCCACCGCACCGGCGTCCAGCCCCGATACTTTATCCATGACAGCATCTCTGGCAGTCAGCAGAATGACCGGCACCTGTTTTTCCTTCAGAAGCCTTCTGAGGACCTCCAGGCCGTTCAGGCCCGGAAGCATGATATCCAGAAGGATCAGATCGTAATGGTTGTTCAGAGCCAGTTCCAGGGCTTCTCTTCCGTTGCCGGATTTTTCCACCCTGTATCCCTCATGGACCAGTTCCAGCTCTGTAAATCTTGCCAGTTTTTCCTCGTCTTCCACCAAAAGTATGACTGCGCTCATAAGTGATTATTCTCCGTCAGACGTTTCCTTGTCGTTTTGTACAAATTCGTTCTTTACATCCTGTGCAAAATCACCGGCTCTGCTGAGGATGTGGTTGGCTGTTTCGGCTCCTTCCTCTCCGTCAAAGGAATAACGGATACCGAAGAAGAGGGCGATGATCATGGCAGGCGCCACAAACTCCCAGAAGAAGAAAAGAAGGAGGACAAAGACCAGGGTGGGCATGGAAATCAGATTTTCTTCACCCTTGTTTACCCGGAAGGAAGTGCTCCTGATAAAGCGGATCAGAGCTCTGAAAAGCCTTTGAAAGCTTTTTTTGAAGCTGGGAGCGGAATTCTCCTGCTCTTCCACCTTGTCCTTGACCCGGACATATTCGGCCTGCTGATCATATTCGGTAGAGAAAGAGCTGTGGGCACTGCCATTGACTTTGCCCTGGCGCTCCAGATAAATAATGGCATCCAGCAGATCTCCTCCGGTCTGCTCCAGGGCTGCTTCTGCTTCTGCCCTGGTTACGTTTGCCTTCTCCATAAGACGTTCGATTTTATCATTCATTTCCATTTTTATACCTCCTGCGGCTCTTTTGATCATTCATTTCGGCGGGGCTTTGTTCCCCCGTCTGTAAATACAGGATATCGCAGCAGAATAAAAGAATCCTTTGGGAAAGATTAAAAACAGATTAAAAAACTTCTTTTGTGACGTTAACCTTTCATCTCAGACCGGCAGCAGGTCTTTCACAGAGATCCGCCGCCACAGATATATAGTATCACAAATAAAGAGCAAAAATGCCGGAGAGACATAAAAGAAGGATGAAAAATGCTCCCTTCGGGCACTGCCTGAAGGGAGCTGTTTTTGTCCTCATTATGTTCCGGTTGCGGAGATCTGTCATGATAAACAGCTGCTTTGCGGGAAGCCGCCTGTCTTATTTCCTGCTTTTACAGTAGTATTCGATGGCCTCTGAGGCAAATACGGCAGTGCCTTCTCCGCCATGGGAATCAATATTCTCCGTAAATTCCCCGCCTGCTGCGTACATCTTTCCAAGACCGGACAGGATCTGGTCTGTGCAGTTATAAAAATGTGCGGTGATATGATCCTGCAGCCTTTTTACAAGGGACTGGGCTTTTTCGGATGCGGGATCCTGGTCCTTTACCTTTCCGAATTCCGCAAAGATATCCATCAGCAGGCGGCTGATATCCTCCGTCTCGTCTTTCGTTCTGCCTTTTGACTTTACTTCGAACTCCTTGTAGGCATCCGTCGTGCCCCAGGTTTCTTTGGCTTTCTTTGCGTATTCATCGATTTTTGCGGTATCAAATGCGTCGAACTTCAAATTCCTTCCTCCTTTTTCCTTTATGCCTCTTGCGAGGCCGATCAGATTTTCCAGATGTTCCTTTTTCAGGGTAAGGAGATGAATCTGCTGGTCCAGAGCCCGTTCCCTGTCATATCCGGGACTTTCCAGGATCCTGCGGATGTCCTTTAATGGAAACTCCAGCTCCCTGAACAGCAGGATCTGCTGCAGCGTTTCCAGAGAGGTTTCGTCATACAGGCGGTAGCCTGCCTCTGTGTAGGCTGCGGGTTTCAGAAGTCCAATTCCGTCATAATACTGCAGCGCCCTGACGCTGACCCCTGTCAGTGAGCTTACCTCGTGGACTGTCATCATAAGCCTTACTCCTTCCCTTTCTGAATCCACTGTAAACTATAACGCTGCGTAAGAGTCAACACTCTTATGAAAGAAATTACAGTATAATCTTTCTGATCTGTCTTTTTTCGGAGTCCTTCAGAACGTATCCTCCCGAACGAACCGGCCCTCTTTCAGGATCCATGCGGCCTTTCTGCTTAAAAGGACGGAAGGCACGCCCTGTTTTATTTCGGTTCGGGTCTGCCAAAAGGTCATGGTCCGGTCTTTGTAAAGCACTTTTGTTTCCTCTCTGACCGGGAGGTAAGGATCCTCATAAAGGCAGATGCCCTCAAAGTCTCCTTCCGGGACAAGCAGAGCAGCCGTGAAAAGAAGCTGAAAGAAGAATTCTCTCTCGCAGACGCTTTCTATGTTCATGGATTTCTGCAGATCGGAGCATTCTCCCAGAGTCAGTGTTCTCTCCTCCAGAGACAGCGACGAAAGGGCGCAATCCGGATACTCTTTCAGGGGATCGTACTGCCTGGCTTTATGTCCAAACTGAAGAAAACGCTCTCCCAGACGCATGTTTCTGATATCCCCGTCCTCTGTCAGCACAGTCCCGTTAAAAGGCTCCGGACTGTAAAGGATGCGGATCATTCCGTCCGCGATCTCAAAGGCACCCGCAGCCGTTTCCGTATCCCCGAAGGTGATCTTAATCTTTGTTCTTTTCTTCAATATTTCCTTTCCTCCCGCCTGCGGATGAATGGTCAGGTTCTTTTCCATTGGAGCATGTTCCCGTCAAATACAGCTTCCAGAAGCCCCCTTTCCTTCAGATAAGTCAGGTAAGAGCGGAGCGTGGAACCGATCAGAGCGTACTGTTCGAAGTTCATGGCAAGGCCATATGCGTCGAAGAGTTCCTTCAAGATATGGTCCGTGTCTTTGGGCCCGGAGCAGATCTGAAGGATGGTATCAAAAATGTCCCGGACCTTTTCCATGTTCATCCGGGCAAGAGGGCCGATATCCTCTGCCGGATCCGCATGGGAAGGGATAAAAAGGGCAGCCTTCATGGCGCAGACCTTTTCCAGGGTGTCCAGATAGGCCTCCACGTCATGAAGGTAGCCGATCTGATACTTGTTCAGGGTCGCCTCGCTGGAGAGGCAGTCCGCCAGAAAAACGATGTCTCCGGGCACCCTGAAGCCTGTCATGTCAAAGGAATGGCCGGGCAGGGGAATCTTCTCCCATCCCGCGGGCAGGACCTCGTCTGTCAGAGGAAGAACATCGCTTTCCTGGGCCATAAGGAACTTGTGGCGAAGATCTTTTGGCGGATTTCCTCCGTAGAGGCCGATGGACTCCAGGACCGGGTGCCTTGTAAAGTCACATTCAATGCCCGGCGCGTAGATCCGGCAGCCGGTCTGGGTCTGCAGAAAGCGGTTTCCCCCGATGTGGTCCGCATGGGAATGGGTATTGTAGATGGCTTTCAGAGTCCATCCCCTGGCATTCAGGATCTTCCTGATCTTTTTTCCGGCATCCTTATCGTTTCCGCTGTCGATCAGACATACTTCGTTCTCTCCTGTAAGGACCAGTCCTATTTTGGCAGGACTCTGAATGTAATATACAGTATCCGTCACCCGGATCAGTTCAAACATAAGCTTTCCTCCGCCTTTTACGGCTTATTCTCCTGCTTTTCCTTATGTCCGTCCCCCGGTCTCTGAGGCAGGACAAATTTTATTCAAAGAATCTTTTCCAGGACTCTGCTTATGCTGTCCCGGAAGACCAGATCGGCAGCCCCTTCCATTTTTGTCTTTCCCTTATTGATGATGACCATGTGCCTGCCGTGGAACATGTGGGCCAGCTGGGCCGCGGACCCGACCTCCAGAGAGGTCCCTCCTATGATCAGGGTATCTGCCCTTCCAATCATATCGATGGCATTGGTATAGGCAGGCTGGGGAAGAAATTCCCCGTAGAGGGTCACATCCGGCCGGACAGTCCTGCCGCATACAGGGCAGACGGGAACGGGATCTCTGCTGTCAAATATAAAGTTCTCGTCATACTCCGCCCTGCAGGATACGCAATGGTTTTTCCGGATGGTCCCGTGGATCTCCTGCACGTTCCTGCTCCCGGCTTTCTGGTGGAGACCATCTATGTTCTGGGTTATGACGCCGGTCAGTCTTCCTGACTTTTCCATCTGGGCAAGAGCCAGATGGGCTCCGTTGGGCTTTGCGGATCTGGCATCCAGGTTTTTCCGGTAGTAGTCGAAAAAGAGCTCCGGCTTTCTCTGCAGGCATTCGCTGCTGAGCAGATATTCCGGCTTATAGCGGAGGAAGCCTTTGGGCCTTTTTCGGTACAGACCGTTCCTGCTCCTGAAATCAGGTATGCCGCTCTCCGTGGAAACACCTGCCCCGCCCAGAAAGACCGTACTTTCCGATTCAAAAAGCATATCGCAGAAGGCCTCGTATTTCTGTTCCTCTGTCAGACTGTTGTAATACTTATGTCTCTCCCTGTCAGAAGCAAAACTCTTCATACAGTCTCCTCTCCCCGGCTGGATCATGATCAAACAGGACTGTCCCAGACCCGGATTCCGAGTTTTCCCTGCCTTCTAAGACATTCCTCTGTCAGGCCGGTCCAGCTTCCGCAGTGGTCCAGAATAATGGCATCGGACGTGATCACCAGGTCTTTGTCATACAGGGCCCGGTCCACGTCATTTATGACTTCTATGTTCAGGTCCATGGCAAGTCCTTCTCCCAGTTCTGCGATCCTGCTCTTCAGCCTTCCGGAATTGGAGACCGGGGCGTCCAGGAGGATATTGGCTCTTGAGATGCCTGCCTCCTGCAGCAGAGAAAGCATCATGAAAACGGCCTCGTCTGTTTCGGGGATCAGCCTGTAGGTACCCCGCAGGGCTGCCAGATCCCGCACGCATGTGTCCATACATTCCAGAAGAACGGAATCACACAGCATGACCTCCAGGGTGATAATGGTATTGAAGCCGTCGATCCATACCTCTTTTCCGGAGAGGGCCTTCAGGGGAATTTTTCCGGATACCCTCTCCCTGATCCTGTCGGATCTTCCTATGCTCCTCATGATGGCCATGCGCTGGCGCTCCGAAAGCAGGAAATGATTGCCCGTAAAGGTGGCCGCGCTTTTCAGATCGTAGCCTTCATTGATCAGGTAAAGGATATGCCGGGAAGCCTTTTTCATTGTCTCCACAGCCTCCGGAGAAAAGTTCCTTTCATCCTCCGGCACAAAGCCCCGTTTCGCATTCATTTATAATACCTCTTTAATGCAGCTCCAGTCTCATATGGACCACTTCCTGAAAATCCCCGGATTTTCTTCTGAAGCCCCTTGGATTTCTCCCGTATTCGACAAATCCTGCTTTCAGGTAAAAAGATAAAGCCCTGGCATTGTCACCGGTCACTTCCAGCTCCAGCTGGCTGAAGCCGGCCTTTTTCGCGCATGCAATGCAGGCCTCCATTAAGGCCCGGCCCGCTCCCAGGCCCCAGAATGCTTTTTCCAGGCTGATGCCCAGTACTGCTCTGTGGCGGACTTTCAGGGCGCTGCCCGCGCCGGAGAAACCGGCAAGGCCGATCACATGCCCTTCCACCTCTGCCAGCAGCTCCGCTTCATCGGGGCTCTCAGCCCTTTTCTGCAGAAACTCCCCTTCTGTTTCCGGGGTAAACCGCATCTCCTCGGGATAGGTCAGAAGAAAGTCTGTCTCTTCGTGGGTCAGCTTAAAATTCTCCAGGACCGCCCTGCCGTCCTCCCTTACGCAGTTTCTGATGCAGCATTCTCTGCCGTCCTTCAGATGGATGGTCTTTCTGTATTCCATGGTTCTTTCCCTCTTTCAAAATTCATTCAGGTCTCCGTCTTCGCCGAACAGACTCAGCTGCTCATACTTTGAAGAAAAATCCGCCAGAAAGGCAAAGCATTCTTCCGGTGTGCTCATCATGCCGTACTGACCGCATTTTTCCTGGAAGACTTTCATAAGGGCTCCTGCCCGGGGGCTTGGAAGTTCATATGCATTGCCGTAGGTCCTGATATACTTTTCCTTTAAACCCGGAAAATGCCTGTCCAGAGCCTCATAGTAGTATTCCCTGTTTCCTTCCCGCAGGGTCATGCCTATACCGAAGCTGATGATCCCTCTGACGCCTGCATCCGCGCAGGCATCCACAATGGCTCCTATGTTCTCCTCAGTATCATTGATAAAGGGCAGGATAGGCGTCATCCATACAATCGTGGGGATTCCCTTCTTATTCAGGATCTTCAGGACTTCGATCCTGCGGGAAGTGACACAGACACCCGGCTCCAGGATCCTGCACAGAGCATCGTCAGAGGTTATAAGGGTCATCTGGACCACGCACCTGGAAGTCCTGTTGATCTGGTCCAGAAGATCGAGGTCCCTGAGAATCCTGTCCGACTTTGTGATCAGTGCAGCACCGAAACCGTACTTTAGGATGATCTCCAGGCATTTCCTGGTCATCTGAAGCTGGTCTTCGCAGTGCATGTACGGGTCTGACATGGAACCGGTCCCGATCATGCACTTCTTCCGCCTGGACCGGAGGGCCGCCTCCAGCAGCTCCGGAGCGTTCTGCTTTACCTCGATATCCTCAAAGGCATGGGTAAAGTGATAGCACCTGCTCCGGCTGTCACAGTATATGCATCCGTGGCTGCAGCCACGGTATATATTCATTCCGAAATAGCCTCTGCTTCCGGTCAGTATTCCTTTTGCGTCAACGAAGTGCATCTTTCCCTCTTTAGGCCGGCAGATACCTGAAAACGCCGGCCTGCCCCTGTTCTCTCTGCCCTGTTCAAGTGTCAATTCCTGTATAAAGAATATCACTCTTTGGACGGATTCACCACAGAAATCGTCATTTTTTCGAACATTTGTATTGACTTCTTCCCTCTCAAAGGATATACTAATATCGAACAGTCGTTTGCAACATCTGTTCAGGAAACGTCAGAAACAGGGGGTGTTCAATTTGTCAATCACCCCACCCATTCCTTCTGAATGGATGGGGCTTGCAGAGGAGATG
>CAMOGQ010000036.1 GCA_946614165.1 uncultured Lachnospiraceae bacterium | reverse complement strand
GAATCGTCATGACAAGAAGGAAAGACAGATGAATGAAGTGAATAAAACACTGTATGGATCAGATGAATAATGTCATAGAAAATATGTAAACAATAACAAGTTGGGCGGACTCATTAGTTCATTTCTTGAGTCAGCCCATATTTTATTCTGCATGCGTGTTTTCATTCGGCTGAAATGTAGTGTTAGGGGCCGATTAAAATGGCTATTCAGGGTCCATTTTAAAAGGACATTTTCAGACCAGTAATTAGGGTATGCTGGACGGCAGCTATACCACCACCCAGGACCCTGAAATCACATCGTTTTTATGCTGCTTTCTAATCGAAAGTGCAAAGGAAAAGACAACTCCCAAAAATGAGCATACTAATGAAGCCTCCTGCCTCATCAGCTTTTCCATATTGAGGATGAAGATGTCCATCCCGATCATTGCTCCGGTAGTTTCTGCAAGCTTGGCCATGATACGTGAAAGACCAAGTTTGCGTTTGCCATTTCCGAACTTACCCTCGACTTCGTTGCGCTCTCCGATCTCTTTAAGCTCCTGAAGGAGCTCTTCGGAATGATCTTTTCCCGGGCGGCCAAGTCTGGGGCCTGACAGATGGATACCATGTTCTTTGCAGAACGCCCGATTTGATTTGCTTCGGTAGATCTTATCTGCCAGGATCCGTTCGGGATAGTGCCCGAAGCGTTTGCGGTATTTTTCCACAACCTGCTCAAATTCGGATGCTTCGCCTTCGTTATAGGCATCGAAGCTGAGTTTGTCGATGAAGGTATAGCCTCCGACAACACTGACCGACAGCTTTGCACCGAACTCGGTAGGAGCTTTGGCTTTGCCTCTTACTATAGGTCTGATCCAGGGTTGTGAAAGACTGACGATCCGGTCTGAGACCCTGTGGGTTTTTGTATCCAGCATCGCTTCCTTTGAGCGGCACCACTATACGGGAAAGATCGGCGTCGGGGCCGTTCTGGGCTTTGAGATCAGAGGCGGGGCGGTCGCGTCGTCGGTCTCTCATGACAGCCACAATATCATCGCAATAGGAGATAACGATGAAGACATGCTGACTGCCGTGAAAGAACTGGAGCGGGTTCACGGCGGCATAACGATTATTGAAAACGGAACCGTCTTTGATACACTGGAGCTTCCGATCATGTGCCTGATCTCTGACAGGAGCTACAATTATGTCAGTAAAAAGATCCGCCGTATGACAGCCAAAGCCCGGAAGATGGGCCTTGCGGCAGATATGGAACCTTTTATTACGCTGTCCTTTATGGGCTTGCCTGTCATTCCCGAAATCCGGTGTATCCCGCGGGGAATTTATTCCGTGACGGAAGGAAGGATACTGTACCATTGAGAAAACCGGATCCGGGATGGGCTGGAGCCTCCCGTTTTCTGGTTCACTAGGTCAGTCTGATCGGGAATCTGCCGCACGGATTCCTCGGCCCGGGGAAAAGCAACTTCAGGTTGCGGAAAGGCAAAAAGAAGTTGGTAGAAAAAGCAGGGCCCTGGCTTTACACTTCCTTTAAAAGGAGGATGATACTATGAGTTTTGGAAAAAACCTGCAGACACTTCGCAAAAAAAATCAGCTCTCACAGGAAGGCCTGGCAGAAATGCTGGGCGTCAGCAGACAGGCTGTGTCGAAATGGGAGCTGGGAGAAGGGTATCCGGAAGTTGACAAGCTTCTGATCCTGTCAAAAAAGCTGAATGTTTCACTGGACAGCCTGCTGGAAGGAGAAGTCGCACCGGCCCTGTCAGAAAACGGTAAACCTTCGGACAGAATCCGGATCGTTTCACCGAACGAAGGGGTAATCATCAGTGCTTCAAAGGTCATCCGTTCACAGCAGTACAAGGGCGGCAAAAACAGTCCCAAATACGCACTGTTTGCTTCGGACGGGAATGACAATACAGTCTGGACGCAGAATACATTTCTTGCCTGGTACAGGGACCTTGACGATATAACGAAAGAGATCGTCGAAATCCAGAATGCAATGAATGCCGGGACTGCATCCTATACGCTGCAGTACAGCGTAAAATGCAAACAGAACCTGTTCAGGACAATAGAAGAATGATCAGCCTGAGATGGATGTGACTGCCGCTGAAACCGGCGGGTGGCATGCGGCCGCCCGCCGGTTTTTAATGCGCCATGTGAAGAATCTGTTTTTTCCGCTGCCGCAGAAGCTGCGGCAGTTCGGGTAAAAGGAAGCAGGACTGCTGGAGAGGAAAACATAGTATGCAGTAGAATGAACAACTCCAGTTGTACGATATGTTTGCGCGAACAGGCACAGGAAACGGGTATCAAACTTATTTTCATGTGATGCGTGAAGACAGTGTGCCTCCTGAGCAACAAAAAAACCAAGCCGAAAGAATATGCTGAAATTGGCATGGACGCTGACGATTACTTTAAGTCAAAAATAACGCTCTCTCAGTTCCGATCTGAGAGAGCGTTTAATTTTCAGGAAGTTAAAGGTAAGTGCTGTGGCCGGGACAGAACGAGCTGATCGGATGCTTTGGACTGACTGTTCAACAGCTATGACTGTGCAGGGACGTTCGAGGCTGCCGGCCGGATATAGTTTTTCCAATGTGTAATTTTTAAAGGTATGATATAATATACGCAGCGCGTCAGACAGAAGATAGAGGGTGATAACATGGACTGCAGAACAAAGATAAAAAAATTAAGAGAAAGTACAGGTATGAACCGCAGGGAATTCTGCGACTGCTTTCAGATTCCATACCGCACGGTCACTGACTGGGAAAGAGATAACCGGCATGCTCCGGAGTATGTTTTAAGACTATTGGAATACTATATCCGAAAGGAAGGACTCTGTAAGGAGCAGGACGGTACTTAAAAGTGCTGAAGGCAGAAGACGATTTCTTGGTTCAGAGGCGGCCGCATCCCGCGGCTGCAGAGATCCGCGTTTTGTATCCGGATCGGGATGTGGTGCAGAAAGAGGAGTAAAAAGAGATGTATCCGGTAAAAAGAATGGCAATACTGCTGCTGTCTGTCCTGCTGCTGGCGGCCTGCGCCGGAAAAACAAAGGAGAACATATTCATCCGGATCGACAGGGATGATCCGAATGCATGGAGAGAGGAACTTGCCAATGTGCGATTTCTGCAGGAGGAAAGGATGTCCGGAAGCGCGCAGTTCTCTGAAACACAGTTCCGGGACCTGGCAGATCAGCTCAAAGATCAGGCGGAAGAAGTCTGGATCGTAGACTGCAGGCTGGAAAGCCACGGTCTTATGAACGGAATGGCGGTTTCCTGGTGCGGTAAAGGCGATAATGGAGCCAATCTTGGGAAAACCGTGGAAGAAGTAGAAGCTGAGGAGGAATCTTTTTCCAGCCTGATCGGCAGTATCATTACTGCATATACTGCGGAGAAAGACCTGCCGGAGGATCCGCTGGAGATGACGGTGGAGAAGTGGGAAACAGAGAGAGAACTGGTGGAAAACGAGGATATGCGCTATCTGCGGCTTGCATGTCCCGATCACTGCTGGCCGCCCTGCGAAGTGATCGATGCTTTTATCGATTTTGCCGGCAGAGTGGAGGAAGAAGCCTGGCTCCATTTCCACTGCCAGGCAGGCTCCGGGAGGACCGGCGCGTTTATGACGATCTATGAGATGATGCATAAGCCGGAGGCTTCGGTCGAGGAGATCCTCCGGCATCAGGCCGAAACCGGCAGCGGGAATCTTGCAGACCGGGCTGCCCCTGAGAAAAGTCATGAGCAGAAGGAACGCTGTGTGCTGGCCCGGGCTGTATATCAGTACATACGTGAGAACAGAGAATCCGGCTATGCAGTAAAGTGGAGCAGCTGGCTTGAAGAACATTCTCATATAGTAGAAATGCAGGTGGGAGAGAGTCTTGGCGGGGAAGGATTCAGTTCCGATCCTCTGGTCGTGACCGACTCACTCGAAGCGGCAGCGGTGGGACGGGCAACTGTTCTGGCAGGAGAAGATATTTATTTTGTTACGGTCAATGATAAATAGAGCATAAGATTCAAAGAGGGCTGCAGAAGGGATCCGGAGAAACCGTTCAGCATGGCCTTTCAGCACTGCCGGCCGGGAGAAAGAAATAAGATATTTACGTTTTGTTTTTGAGAGACAGGGCTTTGGGGAAGACAGTCCGGAATAATGAAATCAATATACAGATCCGAATCAGGGAAAAAGAGAATACTGGAATTATATGACTGGCAGCTTTCCAGACTGAAAGTTCCCTATAAAGACATTTATATCGCAACTTCGTTTGGCAGAACGCACCTTATAGAAACCGGAGCTCCTGACGGCAGGCCTCTGCTGGTATTCCATGGCGGGAATGCGACTACGGCATATAATCTTCTGGCCTGTGATTTTCTGCTTAAGGATTTTCACATTTACGCAGTCGACGCCATCGGTCATCCCGGGAAAAGCGCAGAAACAAGCCTTTCTGCATTCGGTTACGATTATGGGAAATGGGCAGGAGAAGTCATTCGGGGACTCGGATATGACAAGATGAGTCTGTTTGGCGGGTCTTTTGGCGGAGGCATTATTGCAAAGACAATGTGTGAAGTGCCGGACAGGATCGGACGGGTCGTGCTCTATATTCCTGCCGGGATCAGAAACGCTTTTCAGATCAGAAATGCCCTGATGATGTATCCGATGGTCATGTACCGGCTGACAGGCAAAGATGAGTGGCTGAGAAAGACAATGCTGCCAATGGCCGTCACAGAGGATAACATTACCGAAGACATTTTCCAGACCGCAAAGCTGAGTATCGATCATGTGAGAGTAAAGACCATCATGCCCACAAACGCTGCCGCATCAAAAATGAGGAGGTGTAAGGCGCCGACGCTTGTAATGGCTGCGGAAAAGGACTGCCTTTTCCCCGGACCCGGCCTTTTGAAAAGAGCGGAGAAGATCATACCGGACTGTAAGACATATCTGCTCCGGGGAAGAGGCCATATGCATTTTCTGACTGACGAAGAGAAGGACATGATCGCAGAGTTTTTAAAAGAAACGTAAACATACAGACCGGTCTGACATGGCCGGGCGCTCGGATACATGAAGGGACTGCCCGGAAAGTCCTGAAGGTCCATCGTTTATCCTCCGGGGAGATTGCCGATGAAAAACGTCATTAAGGCTAAAAAAGAACGGGAAAAGGGCTTTTTGGAGAATGTAAAAGGATTTTGACACTGCTTTTTATTGATGTAAACGCCGATTGATAGAAAACGGACTCCCCGTAAGCAATAATTCAGATAACGAAACACAAGGAGAAGAGGCCGATGGAAATAGGAAGCAAGATAAGACAGTCAAGAAAGGAAGCGAAGATCACACAGGAGCAGGCCGCGGAAGCTCTTGGTGTCAGCAGACAGACGATCTCCAACTGGGAAAATGAGAAATCCTATCCGGATATCATAAGCGTCTTAAAAATGAGCGACCTGTATAACGTCAGCCTCGACTATCTGCTGAAAGGAGAGTCGGCAATGAACAGTTATGTGGAGTATCTGGATGAAAGTACAAATGTTGTAAAGAACAGGAACAGGTTTTCAAAACTTATATTAATTCTGTCCTATCTGGTGATCTGGGCGGCGGCAGTCATCGTTTTCTGGTGTTTTACCGGCGAAGCGGACGCCATGGGGTATTCCTTTATGTACTTATGGATCATTCTTCCGGCCGCGACCTTTGTTATCTCGCTTCTCATCAGCCGGAACAATTTCTGGGGCAGGTATAAATGGCTCGGGAGCATAGGATTCGGGCTCATGTATATGCTGGGGGAATACGCAACGTTCAGCATGGCCAACAATGCCGCGTTTAACAGGATCAATGTCCCGGATCTTTCAATGATGGCGGCAGGGACGGTCATATCCCTCACTGGCATGGGCATAGGTCATTTACTGTATTTAAGAAACAGGAGAAGCACTGCAGCACTCGGTTAAGAAAACAAATATCCCTGTTCACGGCAGGGATATTTGTTTGCGCAGCCCTGAACGGAACGGGAAGAACGGAAGATGGGAAAGAAAGTCACAAGAAACAGAATCTACATAAGCAGAATACAAAGACGCATGTTCTTCCTCTCATTTGCGACCGCATTCACGGCTGTGTTTGCCCAGACGCTGGCGGTGCTGACCGACAGTGTGATTATCTGTGCCTTTTATGGAGAGGCGGAGGTGGCGGCTGCTTCCCTGGCAGGTCCCTTTTTCTATCTGCTGGAGATTCCTGCGGCCGGACTTGCCGCGGGGATCCAGATAGTGTTTGCAAAGGAGATCGGTGCCGGACAGATCGAAAAGGTAAACCGGCAGCTCTGTCAGATTTTCTTTCTCTCTTCCTTCATATTGATCATACTGACGGCAGTTACATTTCTCAGCGCTCCCGGGATGGCAGTCCTGTTTGGGGCAAGGGGGGCTGCGGAGGCGCTGAAGCCTTTTTCCGTACAGTACCTTTACGGTCTTTCCTTTGAAATTATACCGTACGTTCTATTTTGCATTCTGACGCCCGCTGTTATATTGGATAACGGGGGCAGGCTCGTTTCCACAGCCTCGGCGTGCGGATGCATAACGGATATCGTTCTGGACCTGTGCAGCGTCAGGTTCGGCTGGGGCCTCTTTGGCATCGGCCTGGCGTCCTCCGTATCCGCTTTTGTCTTTTTCGGGATCACGATGCTCCACTTTCTGGACCCGGACAGGGTCATCCGGCTGAGGCCTGTCAGGATCCGGTTCGGGGAGCTGAAGGACATTTTTGTTTCCTCCGTGCCCAAGGCATGCCTCTCGCTGGCGGATGCGGCCAGTACCCTTCTTTTTATATCCCTTGTTTCCTTTACGGGCGGCGTGACCGGCGTTTTCTGCCTGTCTGTATACAGAACCTTTACATATACGACCATGATCCTCACCGGAGGCCTCTCCGACGCCGTGGGCGTCATGACGGGAATCTGCTGCGGAGAAAAAAACGGCGAGGATATGGATGGGATCGGTATCCTGGCGCGGCGGTATATTCTGATTCTGTCCGCCCTGACTGCGGCGGCCGCGGCCCTGTGCGCCCGTCCGCTGTCAGAAGCGCTGACGAAAAGCGATGCTTCGGCTGACCTTCTGGTATTTGCTCTTTTCTGCCTTGCCGCATCGGTTCCCTTTACCAACCTGGTATATGCCCGCATCAGCTGCCTGCAGGCGGCGGGATATATAAAAGAGGCGCGTCTGACAGGATTCGCGGTCAGTCTGGTCTTTCCCGCCCTGACAGCCTGTCTGCTGGCAGCAGTGTGCGGAGTCCGGGGCGTGTTCCTGGCATTCCCCCTCTCCCGGATCCTGGCACTGCCGGCCGGGCGGCTCTGGCACCGGAAACCGGTGAAGAAAGGCCGCGCTATGAGGCCGGACTGTATGGAACTGGATGACAGCTTCTATCCACCACCCGGCGATATCATCGCCTATCCCGTCAGAACGAAGGAAGACTGCGCTCTTGCCGCAGAACAGGTAAGTCTTTTCTGCCGGGGCCATAAACTGGATGAGAAAAAATCCTTTCTTGCAGGTCTTTGCGTGGAAGAGCTGACTACGAACGTGATTGAGCACGGACTGGATCCCCGGAGCGGTGCAGGGACCCAGGATCTCAGGGTCGTTATCGACGGCAGGGATGTGATCATCCGGCTGCGGGACGGCGGGGCTGCCTTCAACCTGAAGCGGTTTGCGGACCGCCTGTCGGAAGAGAAGGATCTTGGGCAAGGAAACGGGATACGGATCCTGCTGAATGCGGCAGAGAGCATTGAGTATTACCGGACATACGGTATGAATACGACCATCATCAGAGTATGATCGGAAATCCGCTACGCAGGAGGGGACGCAGGATAAGGAGGGATGAAAATGGACCCGGAAAACAGGATAAGCTCTACCGGGATGTTAAAGAGCATCCTGAGACTGATGTGTCTTTTTTCGATTTTTGTTTTTGTAAACGATATGGCCGGCATCGTCCTTGGGGATCCGCCTGCTGCAGAGATCGTTTTCGATCTGCTTCATATCCTGCAGTACATATCCGTTTTCGCTTTTCTGATACGACACAAGATCAGTCTCGGCGGTCTTATGACAGGGGGAAAGAAGATATCCCTGAAATTTGTGGCTGCCGCACTTCTGACCGGCTTTCTTACATCCTTTCTGGGGTCCCGGCTGGATGAACTGATGCCCGGGGTGCCGGTGGCGGATGCGGCATATTCCCTGCGGCATACCGTATTCTTTATGATCTTTGCGGGGATCATGGCGCCGGTCTTTGAGGAAACAGAATTCAGGGGCCTGCTGTTTCAGAGCCTTAAAGGAAGGATGTCCGCATATGCCGCAGCAGTTTTGTCCGCCTTTATGTTCATGGTCCTGCACACGGGAGGGATCCTCATAAGCGCCTTTATTGTGGGGATCTTTTCTGCAGTGATCTTTTTTTGGACGGGCCAGCTGATCTATTCCGTCGCGATCCATTTTGCGGGCAACATCATCCCCGTTATGCTGCTGGGCCTGTCGCTCTTTCTGAAGGACAACGCCGGGGACGAAGCAGCCGCGCCCCTTGCGGAAACGAATGCTTCATGGGCGCCGGAAACCATTGTCTCCATTCTTCTTCCCGCTGCAGTCCTTGTGGCGTTATTCATCTGGCTTTATAAAAGGACTGAACATGGAAAGGGATCCGGCCCGCAGCCGGTATATGAGAAAACGGACAAAACGATCCTGCCTTACTTTGCCTTTTATTTTGCTGTCTGTATCGGTTCCACGGTCATTCAGTTTCTGCATCAGGCAGTATCTGCCTGATCCCGGGATTTAGGAAAAGACCGGGAGAGGCGCTCTCCGAAGCCGTTTGGACGGGAAAACAATAATGAAGGGATGTACTTGAAAGGCATTCCGGCGGAAGATATAGTGGAAAGCAGGAAGATAAAGGAATCAGACCGCCGTTTACCCTGCCCGGAGAAAGAGAGGTATTCGGAATGCAGTTCCAAATTGAAGGAACCACCCTGGTAAAATATGATTTCGATCATCAGGAAGAGATCGCCGTTGTCCCGGACGGCGTGGAAGTGATCGGGAAATATGCCTTTTATGTCCGGGAGAAAGTGAAACAGATCATTATTCCGCCCACAGTCAGGGAGATCGGAGTCTGTGCCTTTATGGAATCAAGGGTCAAGACCGTTATTATTCCGGACACCGTGACAAAGCTGGGAAACGAAGCCTTCAGCGGATGCACGGATCTGAAAAAGGCTGTGATCGGCAGCGGCGTCACGGAGATCGGGGACTTTACTTTCCGCCGCTGCGACTCCCTGGAGTATCTGGAGCTGCCGGAAGGACTGAAAAAGTGGGCTGTAATGCATTCAAGGAATGCTATTCACTGAAAACCGTCCGGGTGGGCGGCACAGAGTACAGGATCCGGGACAGGAAAGCTCCGGAGAGTGTCAGGCTGGTCTGCGAATCCATGGAAAAGACGCAGAGGCGGATGGAGAAATATTACGAAAGCGGCAGCATGGACGAACATGAATACATCGACTACGGCATAGCAGGTGATGGCTACAGCTTCTGATACTGAGAAAATGAAAAAAGCATTGTCAAAAGGAAAGGAGATACAAAGAAATGATCAAGGTCTACGGTATGCCTACATGCCCTTACTGCGAGTATGTACACGAACAGATAAAAGGGCGGGAGAAAGAGTTTCAGTACATCAACATCGGCGAAAATATCCGCAACATGAGCGCCTTTACAAGGCTTCGGGACACAGATCCGGTTTTTGACCGCATGAAGGCGATTGGAGACGTGGGGATCCCTGCTTTCGTATTTGAAGACGGCACAGTATCCATTGACCCTGCGGACGCGGGTCTTGTGGAATACGGATCCCCGGCGGCCTGCTCCATTGAGGACCATAAAAGCGGAAGAAAAGGCTGCTGAGAGGAGGGGGAAAATATGTCATGCTGGCGCAGAACCACAGTACTGAGGATCCCTGCCATATATCTGGGATTCGAATACTGGGAGCAGTGGAGGGCCTTTCTCAGAAAGCACGAGGAAGATCTGAGCTGGGATCCGGGTTATTTCTCCAACGCCCTGTGCGAGGATTATCTGTATGAGGATTATTTCAAATGGATCAGGGACAATGAGGATGCAAAGGCCTCGAAGCGGCTGGATCTGGGCCTTTTCCCCCAGTATATAAAAACGGTGCCGGGGCCTTTCCTGGATTATTATCTGGACGAGATCTGTCCTCTTTCCGATAAGGAGAATACCTACGGCAGCAGCAACTGTGCAAGACCTCTGACAGAGAAGGAAAAGAAGAAATATCTGCCCCTCTTCCGGAAGCTGTTCCCGGATTTTACCATGGAACAGATGGAGAAGGTGCATTACTGCCGCTATGAATGGTACGACGGCTGCGAAGCGGCCTACTACTATTAAAAAGGCGGAAAGGATTGAGGAAACGCCTGCCGCCTGATCCGGAAAAGAAGGCTGCCGCCCCGGGGTTGACTTTATGAAAGAAGCTGCCGGATGCGGCAGCTTCTTTCATATGGAAGGCCCTCTGTTCCGGAAGAGAAAAGGCTTCAGCAGAGGGATGCCCGGGCAGAAACAAAAGAAAAATGCCTGCAGTAAAGGAGGCGCCGTGAAAACAGCTATCATCGGATACAGCGGGTCCGGGAAATCCACCCTGGCCCGCAGGATCGGAGAACACGACAGGGCAGAGATCCTGCATCTGGACAGGGTACACTTTCTTCCGGGATGGATCGAACGGCCCCTGCAGGAGGAGCAGGAGATCGTGAGGGCCTTTCTGGATTCCCACAGGGACTGGGTGATCGACGGCAACTATTCGAAGCTCTCCTACGACAGGAGGATGGAGGAGGCGGACCGGATCATACTCCTTCTTTTTAACCGTTTTGACTGTATCCGCCGGGTGACAAGGCGGTATAATGCGTATAAAGATCTGATCCGGCCGGATATGGCAGAGGGCTGCCCCGAAAAGCTGGACCCGGAATTTGCCTTCTGGGTCCTGTGGAAGGGCAGGAGAAAGGCAGCCAGGGACAGATACCGGAGGGTCCTGGAAAAATATCCGGACAAAACGGTCGTTATCAGAAACCAGAAGCAGCTGGATAACTTCCTCAGGGAACTTGCCGGGAGCCCTGTCCGGGGCTGAAAGAAAAAAAGGTGGAAAAGATGGAAAACGTCGTATGGATGGTGATCATGGTCCCTGTCAGCGCTCTCTTTACCGGCATCGGCATCTATGCCATGAGAAGGAAAAAGCCCATGTGGTTCTGGTCGGGGACCACGGTCCGGGAAGAGGAGATCAGGGACGTTGCCGCCTACAACAGAGCGAACGGGTACATGTGGATCCTTTTTTCCCTGCCCCTCTGGATCAGTACCTTTATGGGGCTGTGGGAGAAGGCCTGGGCAGGCCTTTTACTGTTCGTCGGCGTCATGGCAGGCATGCCCTTCCTGATTATCTGCTACGGGAAGATCTATAAAAAGTACAGGGCAGAGAAATAAGGCCCCGGCCCGCAGAAATTCTTCCGGCCGAAACATCTTCTGCGGACTTCTATGATACATTTTAAATTTCAGATCATGGCGTTCTGCCGGGAAGCAGAACGCGAAAAAGGGCCCGGAAAGAGGCCCTCAGGAGGAAAGAATGCTTAAAAAAATATTCGGCGGCCTGGACATCACCTGGAAAAAGCTTTTGATCGCTGCCGTGGCCGCAGGGCTTTATACGGGCGTCATGGCGGGCCTTCCCATGGCCAAAGACACATCTTTTGCGGATATCAGCATCACCTTTGAATGGTGGATCCTTTTCGGGATCCTGATCATCGTCAACAGCAAAAGCCCTCTGGATTCGGCCCTGAAGTGCTTTGTCTTCTTTCTGATCAGCCAGCCCCTGGTCTATCTGGTCCAGGTCCCCTTCAATGCCTACGGCTGGGGGATCTTCCGCTATTATCCCACCTGGTTCGTGTGGACGGTCCTGACCCTGCCCATGGGTTACATAGGATTCTACATGAAAAAGGAAAAGTGGTGGAGCCTGCTGATCCTGATCCCCATGCTGGCTTTCCTGGGATATCATTACGAAAACTTTCTGTCAGAGACCAGGTCTTTCTTTCCCAGACACCTGCTCAGTACCCTTTTCTGCGGGGCCGCCATGCTGATCTATCCCCTGGGCATCTTCCGGGAGCAGAAGATCCGCAGGGCAGGACTTACTGCCGGCCTTGTCCTTCTTCTGGCATTTACGGTCCTTTCCTTTGCCGGGGGAAAACATACCTACTCTACCGACGTGCTTTTGTCGGGGGGATCCCTGGAGGCAGAGTTCGACGACAGCTACTCGGCTTCCCTGGAGGATGCGTCCTTCGGGAAGGTCTCCATCGAATATGAGAGTACCATTGAATGCTACAAGGTGCATGCCGATTTCGAAAAGCTGGGAGAGACCCGGCTGATCCTGGAATCCCCGCAGGGAGAGAAGCAGTACTTTGACCTGAAGGTGGGCAGAGACACCTATACCATAGACCGGAGCCCGGGAGGAGAGACCGGGGAGTAAGGCCTTTGAAAGGATCAAAGGCTCTGGCGCCGGCTGAGGGCCGGGTTTATACGGGACTTTTAAAAAGAGCATGGACCGGCTTAGTGCAGGGCCACGCTCTTTTTTTAAAAGGCCAGTATAGAGAGGAGCCTGTCCCGGGGAATGCCGCATTTTTCGAGGAAGCGGTCCGCTTTCCGGACCAGCCTTTCGGTGTATACGTGGGAGGGGGCGTGGGCGTCTGATCCGTAGATCACGGTATTTCCCGCCCGGGCCGCGATCCTCCAGAAGCGCTCCCCCGGATAATTTCTTCCCTCTCTGAGGCCCAGCAGGTTGATCTCCAGAGGGATGTTTCTTTCTCTGCAGAAGCGGCAGAGCTTTGTCATTTCCTTTTCGTAGAGGGCAGGATCTCCCGTAAAGGGGAGGAGGTCCGGGTGGGCAAAGTAGAGAAAGCGGCCGGTCTCCAGGGCCTCCCGGGTCTGGGCACAGTAGGAGATCAGGTCCTCCGGGCGGGAGGTGGGGACTCCGCAGTAGGGAACGTCCATACCGTTTCCCAGATAGTGCTGTCCCAGCAGCAGGTATTCTATCGGGTAGGGCGAAAGGAGGTCCAGCAGGGGCTCCCAGAGGCTGTAAAGATATTCCGCCTCCAGTCCCAGGCGGATCTCTATGTCGCTTTTATATTCTTTTTTCAGGGCCAGGACGCAGTCCACGTAGCCCTCCAGTTCCCGGGGCTCCATCTTGGCCGGGCAGACATAGCCTCCCGGGTAGACCTGGGGCGTATGGTCGGAAAAGCCAAGAACCTTAAGGCCGCTTTCGATGGCTTTCTCCACATATTCTTTTTCTCTTCCCCGGGCGTGACGGCAGCGCCAGGTATGGGTATGGTAGTTGGCGATCATGTATGTGTCCTTTCCTTCCCTTTCACGGCAGCGAAGGCCGGGAATTCAGATGCCTTTATTTTAACAGAAATGTGCCCCGGAGAGTTCCTTTCGAACAAAAAGCACAGCTTCGGCCTGCCGCCTGACCGGAATCCGGTCCGATTGACTGTCAATAATTCATGAATGTTCGTGCCAAGATATGAAAACAGTTGTAAAATAGGTAATGTACTCCTGACATAATTACAGAAGTATCGGTAAAAAAGAATCAGAAGGAGGAAATTATAATGGATATGAATTGCGCTTACTGTGCCAAGGGAGAACTGGTAGCAAAGTTCGGTTATGAGGTCTGTGAACTTCCGGCATCTGTCGTTTACCTTTTCAAGGAACAGTCCCATCCGGGCCGCTGCATCGTAGCCAGCAATCATCATGTTTCCGAGATGCTGGAGCTGTCCGAAGAAGACAGAGCGGCGTTCATAAAGGACGTGGTCACGACGGCCAACGCCATCCACAAGGTCTTCGGTCCCGACAAGCTCAACTACGGAATGTACGGAGATACCGGACACCATCTGCATATGCACCTGGTCCCCAAGTACAAAGATGATTTTGAGTGGGGCGGAACCTTTGCCATGGATCCCAATCTCAAAAAGCTGAACGAGGCCGAGTGCGAGGAAGTGGCTGCAAAGCTCCGCGCAGAGATCTTAAAAGGCTGAGACCGGGCATACAACACAGCAGGGAGAAACTGTAAATGCAGCTTACGAAAGAATTATCGGATAACTATACGACGATCCTGAAGGAAGAGCTGATGGCGGCAATGGGCTGTACGGAGCCCATTGCCATCGCATACGCCGCCGCCAAAGCCCGCCGGGAGCTGGGAGAGATGCCGGACCATATCCGGATCACTTGCTCCGGCAACATGATCAAGAACGTCAAGGGCGTGACCGTGCCCAATTCCGGAGGACAGAAGGGCATCGAGACAGCGGCCGTACTGGGCGTGGTCGGAGGAGATGCGGACCGGATGCTGGAAGTCATCGCGAATGCGGACGACGCAGCCAGAGAAAAGACCAGAGAGCTGGTAAGGGCCGGGATCTGCGACGTGACCCTGGCTGAAAACGTTCCCAATCTCTATATCAAAGCAGAGATGTGGACAAAGGACCATGAGGCGGCCGTGACCATCGAGGAGCATCATACCCATATCTCGGAGATCGAGAAGGACGGACAGACCGTATTCGTGGCGGAAAAAGTGAAATCCGACCCGGGAGAGGACGCGCCTGCCGGCGACCGTACCAGGATGACCCTGCGGGGGATCATCGATTATGCCAGCAGCGTGGATCTGTCAGAGGTGGAGGACCTGCTGGACAGGCAGATCCGCTTCAATTCCGCCATTTCCCAGGAAGGACTGGATAATCCCTGGGGGGCCAGAGTGGGCAAGACCATCCTGGAGAACTGGGGAGACGATGTGAAGAGCTGTGCCTGTGCCAGGGCGGCAGCGGGATCCGACGCCCGTATGAGCGGCTGTCCCATGCCCGTCATCATCAATTCCGGCAGCGGCAACCAGGGCATTACCGTGACCATGCCCATTGTGACCTATGCGGAGAAATGGCATCTGTCCAGGGAAAAGACCCTGCGCTGCCTTCTGGTCTCCAACCTGGTCTCCATTTATATCAAGCACTACATCGGCGCCCTTTCCGCCTTCTGCGGCGCCGTCAGCGCAGCCTGCGGGGCCGGGGCCGGCATTACCTACATGTCCGGCGGCACCTACGAGCAGATCGGGGGCACCATTACCAATACCCTCGGCAACGTGGGCGGTATTGTCTGCGACGGAGCAAAGCCCAGCTGCGCCGCCAAGATCGCATCTTCCGTCCATGCGGCCCTTCTGGGCCACTACATGAGCATAAGCCAGAAGGAATTCCAGGGCGGCGAAGGCTTCGTGGAGAGCGACGTGGAAATGACCATTAAAAACATGGGCTACATAGGAAAGGTCGGCATGAGGGAAACGGACAGGGAGATCCTCAACGTCATGATCGACAAGGTGGATGTGGAATCCTGCCTGTAAAAACGGGCAGTTCCGGATAAAAAATTCAAAGGGGAGATAAAACGAAATGAAAAAAGAAAGCTTTTTCAGCAGCCTGCCCTTCAGGCTTTTAGTTGCTCTGGCCATCGGCATCTGCGCCGGCCTGGCCCTCAGCGCGGCGGACGGATCGCCCGTTACCGGCGCTCTGCTCAACGTCCTGGTGACGGTCAAGTTCATCAGCAGCCAGTTCATCAACTTCTGCGTGCCGCTGATCATCATCGGCTTTATCGCGCCCTCCATCACAAGGCTTGGCAACAACGCCTCCCGCATGCTGGTCGTGGCCCTGTGCATCGCCTATATTTCTTCCATCGGCGCTGCCTTCTTCGCCACCGGGGCCGGCTTTACCATCCTGCCTTTCCTGAACATCAGCCCTGAAGTGGACGGACTCAAAGACCTGCCCCCCGTTCTGTTCGAGCTGACCATTCCCCAGATCATGCCGGTCATGTCGGCCCTTTTCTTCTCCGTTCTGGTAGGCCTTGCTGCCACCTGGAACAAGAGCAGACTGATCACCGGTATCCTGGAGGAGTTCCAGAAGATCGTTCTGAGCATCGTTACAAGGTTCGTCATTCCGGTCCTGCCCGTGCTGATCGGCTGCACTTTCTGTACCCTGGCCTATGAAGGTACCATCACCAAGCAGCTGCCCATCTTCCTGATCATCATCGTCATCGTTATGATCGGACACTATATCTGGATGGCCCTGCTCTACGGCATCGCAGGGGCCTATTCCGGAAGAAATCCCATGAATATCATTAAGAACTACGGCCCGGCCTACATGACCGCCGTAGGCACCATGTCCAGCGCGGCTACCCTTTCCGTAGCCCTTGAATGCGCCAGAAAGTCCGAGCCCACCCTGCGCGACGACCTGGTCAACTTCGGTATTCCGCTTTTCGCCAACATCCATCTGTGCGGCTCCGTTATGACAGAGACCTTCTTCGTCATGGCCGTTTCCAAGATGCTCTACGGCACCTTCCCCACCCCCGGCAAGATGATCCTCTTCTGCCTGCTGCTGGGCGTCTTCGCCATCGGCGCTCCCGGCGTTCCCGGCGGTACCGTTATGGCATCCCTGGGCCTGATCACCGGCGTCCTGGGCTTCGATGAGACCGGCACGGCTCTGATGCTGACCATCTTTGCCCTGCAGGATTCCTTCGGAACCGCCTGCAACGTCACCGGCGACGGCGCCCTGACCCTCTTCCTGACAGGCTATGCGGAAAAGCACGGCATCAAGGAAGCGAACCTGGGCGATGTCCTGGGCTGATCCCTGAAAAACCGGCATAAAACAGAAACAGTAAAGAGGCCCCGGGCGCGGATGCGCCCGGGGCCTCTTATACAGGATCTGTTTTCTTTTTTGCAGGGGCTGTTCAGAGCTTCTTATTTTTCGACGAACCTTACGGCCGTGCCGTAGGCCAGGACCTCGGCGGCTCCCTGCATCACAGAAGAGGAGCCGAAACGGATCCCGATCACGGCGTCGGCCCCCAGGGCCTCCGCCTCGTCCACCATACGCTTGGTGGCCAGCTGCCTTGCCTCCACCAGCATCTCCGTATAGCCGACGATCTCGCCGCCCACCAATGTCTTCATGCCGGCCATGAAGTCCCTGCCCACGTTTTTGGACTGGACGATGGTGCCCTTTACAAGGCCCAGGACTTCGATCTCCTTACCGGGAACATATTCAATACTTAGAAGCTTCATCGATTTCTCCTTTCTTCACTTCACGGAGCCTCTGCAGAAGGGCCAGCAGAGTCCCCAGGATCATGGCGCCGAAGAGGACAACGATCAGGACCATAATGCCGGCGGGCGCCGGGTCTTCATGATTGGCCCAGATGGTCACGCCAAGAAACAGGGCGAAAAAGCAGATGCAGACCGCGGCCGCAGCTATGGCGCCTCCCCGTCTTTTTTTCACATCCGATTCTCTCACATCCATAAACCGTATCCCTCCTTTTTCCATTTCTTTCATCTGATCCAGCCAGATTTCCGGGGCAAGCCCTGAAAAATCCTGTTCTTCTTCCATGAGCCGGCGGCACATCTCCTGCATATGGTCCAGGTCCCTCTGCCTGTGGGCGAGGAGGATGAGCTGATCGTCCATGCAGGAGGAGAGGGAGATCTTTCCCGACTGCAGCTCCCGGATCTTTTCGCAGGATACGTCCAGCTTCCGCAGAAGCTTTATGCGGAGAAGAGCCCTGGCGTCCTCCAAGTCGTATTCCCGGTAGCCGTTGGCCGGATCCCGGCGGGGGGCGATCAGGCCCTCCGACTCATAGAAACGGATATTCTTTTTGGTAATGCCTGTCAGTTCTTCCACCTGATTGATCTTCATGGGCACCTCGTACTGTCCGGACCGGTTCTTATGGGATAAGCCTAAGGCTTCCACCCTGTGGAAGGTCAAGAGAAATAGGGAAATTCTTTAAAAAATTTTTCTGTCTCTGCCGGGAGAAGCCTTTTACAGAGCGGATACCCGGTCGATCAGGGCCAGTTCGTCCTCTGTAAAGGAAGTGTTTTCCAGAGCCTTAATGTTGTCCAGGATCTGGGAGGGCCTGGAAGCCCCGATCAGGACCGAGGTCACTACGCCGTCCCTCAGGATCCAGGCCAGGGCCATCTCCGCCAGGGTCTGGCCTCTTTCCTGTGCCAGCGTGTTCAGAGCCCGGACGCAGGAGAGCTTTTCGGGAGTCAGGCTGCTTTCCTTGAGGAAGCGGGTGTCGGTGCGGATCCGGCTGTCCTCGGGGATCCCGTTCAGGTAGCGGTCCGTCAGGACGCCCTGGGCCAGAGGGGTAAAGCAGATGAGGCCCTTGTCCAGCATTCTGACAGCGTCCTTAAGACCGTTCCTTTCTATGGTCCGGTCCAGGATGTTGTAACGGTTCTGGTTAATTACGAAGGGAACGCGCAGCTCCTCCAGGATGGCGGAAGCCTTTTCCAGAGTGGGGCCGTCGTAGTTGGAGAGGCCCGCATAGAGGGCCTTTCCGCTTCTGACTGCCTGCTCCAGGGCCCCCATGGTCTCCTCCAGAGGGGTGGAAGGGTCCATCCGGTGGTGGTAGAAAATATCTACATAGTCCAGGCCCATCCGCTTCAGGGACTGGTCCAGGCTGGCCAGAAGGTACTTGCGGCTTCCCCAGTCGCCGTAGGGCCCCTCCCACATGGTATAGCCGGCCTTGGTGGAGATGATCAGCTCGTCCCGGTAGGGAAGGAAGTTCTCCTTCAGGATCCGGCCGAAGTTTTTCTCGGCGCTGCCGGGCTCCGGGCCGTAGTTGTTGGCCAGGTCGAAGTGGGTGATGCCGTGGTCAAAGGCGGTGAAGAGGAGCCGCTCCATGTTTGCATAGACCCCGGTGTCTCCGAAGTTGTGCCAGAGGCCCAGGGACACGGCGGGAAGCAGCAGGCCGCTCTTTCCGCAGCGGTTGTATTTCATGGATCCGTATCTGTTTTTATCTGCTGTATACATCGGGGTTTCCTTTCTGAATTTAGAGCAATGATCAGTCATGACGCAGGGAAGCGTCGGAATAGATATCGGTGAAGAGGGCGCAGTGGGGAGGCCGCTCCGGCTTAAGGCCCGCCATGGTCAGGTGGGTGGTATCTCCGATCCTGGACGTGCGGAAGTGGGCAAAGCCCTGCTGACGCTCTTCGGTAAAGACCTCCGTGACAGAGGAGGTGGGCATGCAGAGGCTGTGCAGGGGCACAAAGGGAGATACGTTCCACAGATGGGAGAGCAGAACGCTGGTGATGCCGAAATGGCAGAAGAAGGTAAGCGTTATGCGGTTTTCCTTTTCCACCCTGTAGTGGCGGCCTTCCCGTACGTAGCCGTATTTTGCCAGCAGGGCGTCGAAAGCGGCTGTCACGCAGTCATAGTCGCTGACCATGGGTGAGTTTTGGGCCACCAGGGTGGTCCGCCAGAGATTATAATCCGCGTACTGGGGATGCTCGTCATAATAGGACGGGTACATGTCCCAGACGATGTGGGGCTTGGGGGATCCGTCCGGCAGGGTCTTGAAATAGTAGGCGGAAAGAAGGCGCCTTTCACGGGATGCGTCCACCCGGGAGGGAAATTCCTGCAGCCAGCCCAAGGTGGTCAGTTTGTCCCCGCAGGCGGCCGCCGCATCTCTTCCCCGTGCTCCCGGCAGGGCCCTTCCCAGGGCAATGGCGGCGGTCTCCTGGGCTCTGCCCAGGGGAGAGGCATAGCAGTCTCCCAGGTCTTCATTTTTTACAAGGACGGCCAGGGCCTTTGCTTCTTTAAGCCCTGTCTCGTTCAGGCAGTCGTTTTCATAGTCCGGATCTCCGTGCCGGATAAATAAAAGTCTCATAAGATCTCCTGTATGAATCATCAAAACAATGAAAAACCATATCCTTTTTTATTGTAGCGGAAAGGCAGGCATTGTGTATATGAAAATCCCGGGATCTTTTCCGGGGCGGGAGAAGAAAGATCTGAAAGAGACAGGAAAAACAGAAACAGGGCGCAGATCCTTACAAAAAGGACTGCGCCCTGCAGGGCTGCATTAATCTGCTTTGAAGTTCTTATCTCAGAGGCAGGACCCTGCCTTCTGTGATGCCGGTCCCGTTGAAGGCGTCGATCCTGGCCCAGAGCTTCTGGCCCTTCATAAGGCCGCCCAGATGGACTTTGGGGGAGAAGATCATATAGGAATGATAGAGCTTATCCGGGGAAAAGCCCCAGTTGACCACATAGCCCTCGGCTTCGCCTTCCCAGTCCAGGTAAAGATCCGGGGGGCCATCCTGACGGCAGGAGAAGTCCTCTACGGGAGCGGGTCTGGTTCCCTCTGCAAGGCCGAAGATCCGAAGGCCCGAGACGCAGGGGGTCTGGCCGTAGGGAAGGGATAAGACCCTGAGGCGGACATAGCGGGCAGTCAGGCCTTCTTCTCTGACCACCAGGTCGTGGGGCAGGTCGGTATCGGCCCGGCTTTTGTCTTCCAGGACCCGGAAGGAGACGCCGTCCAGAGAGGTCTCCAGGATCCAGCGGGTGCTCTGATGGATGGTATCGATATAGCGGCGGACACTGTCGTCTCCGGTCATGTTCTGCATGGCCCGCTCTATGGCATCCCTGACGCCGGGGCAGGTCTCTTCGTTTATGACATCGTCCGCGAAGTTGACCTGGACGGCATGCACTGCCCTGACGGATGTACGGACTATCAATCACGCCATGTACGAGGACTTTATAAAGCGGGTCCACAGGCTGCGCATGAATCCCGCCTGGTCCGTACAGGTCAGAAGCTGTATCGAATATATAGAGTTCCACCTGACCGAGGACCTGACCATAGGGGAGCTGGCAAAAAGGGCCTCCTATACGGAATACTACCTGTCCCACAAGTTTAAGGAAGAGACCGGCCTTTCCATCAATACCTTTATCCGCAGTGCCAGGATCGGGCGTGCCAAAGCCCTTCTGGCAGGGACAGACCTGCCGGTGGGCAAATTTGCGGAGGAGCTGCACTTCTGCTCTTCCAGCTATTTCTCCGCCCGTTTCCAGGAGACGGTCGGAATGCTGCCCGCCCGCTACAGAAAGGAAAACCGAAGGCTATGAGTCCCGGGGGAGCGGTCAGAGCTCTTCCTTCGAGTAGCCAAGAAAGCCTTCGCCCCGGATCTCCCTGGCGTCCGTAAGGATCATGAAGGCGTCCGGATCGATCCCGGCCACCAGTTCCTTTAAGATAACGGCCTGCTTTCTGGATACGGCGGCCAGAAGGACGGGCCGATCCTTCCCTGTATACATGCCTGTGCCGGCAAGCCTTGTCACGCCCCGGCCCAGGTCATTCAGAATGGACGCTGCGATTTCTTCGTGGCGGGAGGAGACGATGAAGGCCGAATAGGCGTTTCGGAAACCGCTGTTGATCCTGTCGGCCGCATGGCTTGTCAGGACCACGGAGATGACGGCGTAGAGGGAGATCCTGGTCCCGAAGATCCAGACGGAAAGAAGAATGACCGCCGCGTCCAGGATCTGCATGAGCCTGGCCGTGCTCAGATGGGGGAAGAGCCGGAGCAGCAGAGCGCCCAGAGTATCGGTGCCTCCCGTGGTGGCCTTGCCCAGAAAGACAAAGCCCAGACCCGCCCCCATAAGGGTTCCCCCCACGACGGCGGTCAGAAAGAGATCTTCTCCCATCAGGGGATACTCCGGCAGGACCAGGAGCCAGAGAGAGAAGATCACGGAGGCGGCAAAGGTACGCCGCATGAACTTCCATCCTCTGACCCGGATGGCCGCCAGGATCAGAGGGACGTTCAACAGAACGTTGGAAAACCAGGTGGGAAGACCCTCCTCAAAGCCCTCCGGAGCCCACTTTGGCATAAGGGGAGCCGACGCATATTTCAGAACGATGGCAAGGCCCGTAAAGCCGCCCGGCACCATCTTTGCCGGCGTAAAGCAGAGATTGGCGGAGAGGGCCATCAGAAACGTTCCTGCCAGGACCCAGAGATAGTCCCTTCGTCTTTCGTATCTGCTGCCGATCTCGGTCCGGGTCAGGCCGGATCTGAGAAGCCGGAGACCTTTCAGTTTTGTACTCATACTTTTCCTCCTTTATGCAAAAACGGATGCGTCCTGAGGGAAGCATCCGTTTAATCATCGCTGATGGATTCTTTTGAGGGGACAGGCTCTGCCTGTCTTCTTCCATTATATATCGTTAAAAAATGGCGTCAAGAATGCCTTTCTTCTGCCGTCCTCCCGCAGAAAGATTTCCGCTCTCAGAAATCCTCCGGCTCCCGGTCAAAGAGCCCTTCTTCGCTCTCCAGGCAGTAAAGGTCCGAAAAGGAGATCCTCTCCCCTTCCATCAGAAGGCAGCGGCCGATCTGCTCATCCACCTTCAGGCAGATGCCGGAGAGGGTATGGTACTGGCCGCCCTTTCCCCAGGCCTCACTGTTCTCATCCTGACAGGGGACGTAGAAGGTGGCCCGGATCCGGGCGGGGCAGCGGTCCTTCAGGATATGAAGGCGCATCTCCAGCTCCTGCAGCTCTTCTTCATTCAGATCCCTCCTGCTTTCATAGAGCTCGTTTTTTGCAGATACTGCGCTGCCAAAGCCCTTCAGGGCGTCGAAGGGGGCAAAAAGCTTGGCCCGCCTTCCCAGGTCCATGCTGGGATGCCGGATCCGGAAGGGATCTGTTTTGGCGTGCCGGGGCTTTCCCCGGTAAAAGATCTCCCGGTAGCGGAAGGCAGCCGGCATGGGAATGTCACCGACCTTCTGCAAAGCGCCCTCCTTTCCGCGCCGGAAAACTGCCGGCGCTTCTTTCTTATCTTGTTTTTTGTCCGGCAGGCCTTAGGCCCTGTGGCCGCCGATCTGCTGATTGCGTTCCAGCGTGGTGGCCCCTTTCATAAGGTTCATGCCCTTGAAAAGGGCGCCGGCGCCGTATCTGCGGCGGACCTCCAGCATGGCCTGCTGGATCCGCATTTCCTTTTCCAGGGCCTCGTAGTCCGTGAAGAGATCCAGCTGAAAGACCCCGTCGTCCTCCGAAGTGTCCGCGGCGCAGACGCCCAGGCGCCGGTAGAGAAGGCGGTGGTCGGTCTTTTTGTCAAAGGCCTGGGTCAGGGCCTTTGTGACGAGACTGACGGAGGAGGTCCTGGTCTTCATGCGGACCGTTCCCCCTGCATGGCCGGGATGGAGCCTGCCGTAGAAGTCCAGGCAGACGGGGCCGTCGTATTCGGGACAGACCTCCAGGCTCTTGTAGTCGTAGGAGACCCACCAGGTAAAGACCGGGGCCAGGAGCTTTTTGCGGACCATGTCCGAGCAGAGGACCTCGATCATTTCCTTAAAGACCAGTCTGGCCTCTTCGTACTGGTAGGGCCTTGGCAGGACCTGGCCGTTGGAGAGGGAGTGGGCGGCGGACCGGTAGCTTTTGATGTCCTGCATGGTGACGGGCTCGATCCCCCAGGCGTGGTCGATGAGGATCTCTCCGTCGATGCCGAAGGTCTTATAGAAGAACTCCTCGTCCCACTGGGTCCTTTCCGCTATGTCCCCCATGGTATAGAGATGGGCCTTCATAAGGCGCCGAGCCTTGCCGGGGCCGATCTGCCAGAAGTCTGTCAGAGGCCGGTGGTCCCAGAGCAGGTATTTATATGAATCCTCGCCCAGCTCGGCGATCCGGACCCCGTCCCGGTCGGCGGGGGATTTTTTCGCCACAATGTCCATGGCCACCTTGGCCAGGTAGAGATTGGTCCCTATGCCCACCGTGGCCGTAATGCCGGTGGTCCGCAGGACCTCCCGGATCATGGTCATGGCCATGACGTGGGCCGGATGGACATGGGATCTTTCGGCCTGGTCCAGGTAGAGGTGGAGATAGGGGGTGCAGTCGATGAAGCATTCATCGATGGAGTACACGTGCACGTCCTCCGGGGCCACGTAGTGGAGATAGATGGAATAGATCAGGGCGGAGATCCGCTCATATTCTGCCATGCGGGGGACGGCGGTGATATAGGAAACTTTTGTGTGATGCGTCAGCTCATAGAGCCGGATCGCCTGCTTTGCCTCAAAGAGCCTGGGACGGCCCGGAACGCCGATGGCTTTCAGGGAGGGAGAGACCGCAAGACAGATGGTCTGGTCGGACCGGGAAGGATCTGCCACCAGGAGATTGGTCCTGAGAGGGTCCAGTCCCCGGAAGACACATTCGACGGAGGCATAGTAGGACTTGAGATCGATGCAGATATAGATCCTGTCCACTTCCACTTCCTTTCTGTCCGTCAGACCTCTTCCGGATGAAGGAGGAGATACCTGTCCACGTCCTCCCGGGAGGCCACCTGGGAGGGGTCCAGGATCCCCGTGACCCGGCCGATCAGATAGACCGACTCGGTCTCGTGGAAGTGGAGGGGCTTATAGGCAGGATTCAGGGATTCCAGGGTCTGGTCCCCGTATACCTTGATATAGGTCTCGTTTCCCACGATAAAAGCGCCCACTTCCCCCTGCTGGAGCGAGGGAGCGTCCGGTATGCGGGAGACCAGGACCATGTCGCCGTCCTGAAAGCGGGGCTCCATACTGTCGCCGTTTACGGTGAAGACGCAGTCGGACTTATCCACCTCCCGGGAGGGATAAAGGAAGATGGGCTCCCCTTCGCCGTCGAACTCGGTGGGATCGCCGAAGCCGGCGGAGAGGGATTTGCGGTAGGAAATAAGGCGCCGCAGGGAAGGGCAGGTCTCCGCGTCCTGGATCTTTAAAAGGGTATCCACCATCCGGTCCACGGCCAGTCTGTGGCCGGGAGTCAGAAGGCGGCAGCGGTCCAGGAAGGCCAGCTCCTCGGGGCCCGCGCTGCCGGCGGGGGCCTCCAGGCCGAAGAGTTCTTCCATGGAGATTTCCAGGACCCGGCAGATGTCCGGCAGCAGGTTGATGTCCGGCCGGCCCCGGCCGTTCTCCCAGTTGCTGACGGCGTTTGCCGTGACGCCGATCTTTCCTGCCAGGACCTTCTGTTCCATTCCCGCCCTTTCGCGGAAGAAACGGATCCTTTCGCATAAGAGGGGCAGGGAGGAAGGCGCCGCGGGCCTTCCTGTCTTCATATCGATAATGCCCGCCTTTCCGGCGGGCCGTTCTATACTTCTTCTGGGCATGGCAGCCTCCTTTTTTAGCTGGGGAAAAGGTTCTGAACCAAGAATAACACATAAATATGCGTTCGTAAAGGCGAAAATCGGCTTTATAAACTTTTAATTATGTGTTCGAGGGACGGGCGAGGCCCGGAAGGCGGAGAAAAGACAGAGGGGTCAGGCAATTGTATCCCTTTCCGGCCGATGTTATACTCGAAGACAGGAGCAGCGGCGGCAGCATGCCGGGAGCCGGAGGCAGGAGACCTGCAGGAAGGGGGAAAACAATGAAGCTTGCAATTATAGGAACCGGAAAGATCGTTACGGAGGCCCTGTTCGCGGCCAGCCACGTGAAGGAGATCGAAATGACGGCCATCTTCGGCCGTCCCCACAGCAGGCAGAAGGCCGAGGACATGGCGGCCCGGTACGGGATCGGGGCCGTCTATACGGATTACGGGGAGCTCCTTTCGGAAGCGGATATCGACGCGGTCTATATCGGCCTTGTCAACAGCGTCCACTACAGCTATGCCAGAAAGGCTCTGGAAGCCGGAAAGCATGTCATCCTGGAAAAGCCCTTCACTTCCACGGCCAGAGAGGCACAGGACCTGGTCCGTCTGGCCCGGGAAAAAGACCTTTTTATCCTGGAAGCCATCACCACCGTCCACGGGCCTGTTTTCGTAAAGCTCCGGGAGATGCTGCCCCGGATCGGGGCCCTGAAGATCCACCAGGGCAACTTTTCCCAGTATTCCAGCCGCTACGGGGACTATCTGAAGGGAAATGCCGCCCCGGCCTTCGACCCGGCTCTTTCGGGCGGAGCCCTCTATGACATCAATCTCTACAACATTTATGTGGCGGCGGCCCTCTACGGAAAACCGGAAAAGTCCCGCTACTTCCCCAACCTGGGCTTTAACGGAGTGGATACCTCGGGCGTGGCCGTTCTGTCCTATCCCGGCTTCCAGGCCGTGCTGACCGGGGCCAAGGATTCGGACAGCCCCTGCCAGACCACCATCCAGGGAGAAAAGGGCTGGATCCGGATCCTGGGCAAGCCCAACAATCCGGAGGGACTGGAAATGGAATACTGGGACGAGAAGGGGCCCGATGTGCCATCCGCCTCCGGCGGACGGGACCGGGCCATGATTCGGGAGCGGTACGATGCTCCGCCCTGCCCCCACAGGATGGTGCCGGAGTTCGAAGCCTTTGCCCGGATCATCGATACGGGGGACCGGGAAGCGGCGGAGCGGTGCGGCGCAGCCTCCCTGTCCGTCATGGAGATCCTGGAGGAAGCCAGAAAGAGCGCCGGGATCCGGTTCGGCGTGGACGACTGAGAAAGAGGAGAACTGTTTTATTTAAGAACGGGGGCGGTATGGCAGAGATAAAAAAAAGAGAAGCAAAACTCAATATCCGGGGAATTCTTTTTCTGACCCTGGGAGTCATGGCGGCCCAGGCGGTATTGATCCTTACGGGAGCGGAAGCCCATAAGACGGTCATGGGCCTTCTTATGACCCTGTATTTTGCGGCCGATGCGGTCCTTCTTGCAAAGGCTTTCAGGAACCAGGCGGGGTACGATCCCTGTTCCTACGACATGATCTATTATGCGGCCTTTTCTCTCTTCTCCCTGGTGCTGACCGCCTTAAGCGGGTGGATGACCTGGCTCCTTTATTCCAGGCCGGAGACCTATGCGGCCGCAGGGATCCTTTATATCATAGCTGAGTCCCAGTGGACCTTTCTCTTTCTTTCCTTCCCCTTCCTGACGGTCTTTTCCCTGGGGCTGTGCGTTTCAAATACGGCCCTCCTTAAGCGGGAGGGAAGAAGCTTTGTCAATACCCTGGGCCTTCTTCTGGCCTTTTGCCTGATGGGCGGCTTTTTCGTCCTCTACCGGATCAATATGTATATGTCAGGCAGCATGTATGAGGTCATGGCCAGGGAGGCGGCCACCAATCTCCTGGCCCTGGTCTATTTTTATGTGGAGTGCATGCTTCTGGGGGTCATGGCCGCCAATATTTATGCGGTCCGTCATGAGCCGGCGCCGGACAGAGACTTTCTGATCGTTCTGGGCTGCGCTGTCCGCAGGGACGGGACCCCCACGCCTCTTCTCAGGGCCAGGCTGGACAGGGCTCTTGCCTTCAGGGAAAAGCAGATGGCCCTTACGGGAAAGGACCCTGTTTTTGTTGCCAGCGGAGGACAGGGAGCGGACGAAGTGATCCCGGAGGCCGAATGCATGAAGCGCTATCTTTTAAGCCGGGGCATTTCGGAGGAAAGGATCCTTATGGAGGATCAGTCCGCATCCACCTTTGAAAATATGAAATTTTCCAGGGAAAAGATCCTGGAGGCGGATCCGGAGGGAAAGGGAAAGACTGCCTTTTCCACCAACGGCTACCATGTCTTCCGGAGCGGGATCCTTGCCGGGCAGGCGGGGCTTAAGGCAGAAGGCATGGGCGCGGGGACCAGGTGGTATTTCTGGCCCAATGCGGCGGTCAGGGAATTTATAGGGATCCTGACGGAGCACCGCCGTCAGCAGGCCGTCATTTTTATCTGCATGGCTCTCATCAGTCTGACTCTGACGATACTCCGCTACTACGTTTAATAAGGCAAAGGAAGTCCTTCCGAAAGGGGGACTTTTTTTTGATGTTTTTTTGATTGCCTGTTGACAGGAAGGGCCTTCCGGTGTATATTACCTACTAAACAGGTAGGAAATATATGATTTAAAAATACGGAGCCTGCCACGAAAACGGAAGGAGATTGATATGAGCGAACATACCTTTAAATTTGAAACACTGCAGCTGCATGTAGGACAGGAGAAGGCCGATCCGGCAACGGATTCCAGAGCGGTCCCCATCTATCAGACCACCTCCTACGTTTTCCACAGCGCCCAGCACGCGGCGGACCGGTTCGGCCTCAGGGACGCCGGCAACATTTACGGAAGGCTGACTAACTCCACCCAGGGCGTCCTGGAGGAGAGAGTGGCTGCCCTGGAGGGCGGAGCAGCTGCTTTGGCCGTCTCCGCGGGAGCCGCGGCGGTGACCTATTCCATCCTGGCCCTGGCGGGAGCGGGAGACAACGTGGTAGCCCAGAAGACCATCTACGGAGGCAGCTACAATCTCCTGGATCATACCCTTCCCACCTACGGCATTACCGCAAAGTTCGTGGACATCCACGATCTGGAGGAGGTCAGGGGCGCCGTCGATGAAAAGACAAAGCTGATCTTCATCGAGACTCTGGGCAATCCCGGATCGGACATTCCGGATATCGACGCTCTGGCGGCCATAGCCCATGAGCATAAGATCCCCCTTGTCATCGACAATACCTTCGGGACCCCCTATCTGATCCGTCCCATCGAGCACGGCGCGGACGTGGTGGTCCATTCCGCCACCAAGTTCATCGGCGGCCACGGCACCACCCTGGGGGGCATTATCGTGGACAGCGGAAAATTCGACTGGACCGGCTCCGGAAAATTCCCCCAGCTGACAGAGCCCAACCCCAGCTACCACGGCGTATCCTTCGTCCAGGCGGCGGGGCCCGCAGCCTATGCCACATACATCCGGGCCATCCTTTTAAGAGACACCGGAGCGGCCATTTCTCCCTTCAACGCCTGGATCCTCCTGCAGGGCCTGGAGACGCTGTCCCTGCGTCTGGACCGGCACGCGGAGAACACGAAGAAGGTGGTGGAATACCTGGCGGCCCATCCCCAGGTAGAGAGCGTCAGCCATCCCTCTCTTCCGGGCCATCCCCAGCATGACCTCTACGGGAAATACTTCCCGAACGGAGGCGCTTCTATCTTTACCTTCAATATCAGAGGCGGCAAGGATGAAGCCTATGCCTTCATCGACGGGCTGAAGATCTTCTCCCTCCTGGCCAACGTGGCGGACGTCAAGAGCCTGGTGATCCATCCCTATGACACCACCCACGCCGAAATGACGCCGGAGCAGCTGGCAGAGGCCGGCATCTTCCAGAACACCATCCGCCTCTCCATCGGCACAGAGCACATCGATGACATCCTCTGGGATCTGGACCAGGGCTTCGCGGCGGCAGCGGCCCTTCAGGCCAGGTAAGGAACATAAAGCAGACGAACATACAGAGCATAATACAGATCACAAAACTGATCGGGCAGATAAGGAGAAAATATCATGGCAGACATTAAAAACAGCGCACTGGAACTCATCGGCGGCACCCCCCTTCTGAAGGCGGACCGCTACAGCACAGAAGCAGGCTCGGAAGGCGCCGTCCTTCTGGCCAAGCTGGAATATCTCAACCCCGCAGGCTCCGTCAAGGACAGGATCGCCTGGGGCATGATCCGCGACGCGGAGGAGAAGGGGATCTTAAAGCCCGGCGCCACCATCATTGAGCCCACCAGCGGCAACACCGGCATCGGTCTGGCGGCAGTGGCCGCGGCCAGGGGCTATAAGGCCATCTTCACCCTGCCTGAGACC
The DNA here is from genome assembly GCA_946614165.1 of uncultured Lachnospiraceae bacterium. GTDB lineage: Bacteria > Bacillota > Clostridia > Lachnospirales > Lachnospiraceae > CAG-791. The sequence continues at coordinate 957 of CAMOGQ010000036.1, read as the reverse complement.
ATGAGCGTGGAAAGAAGAAAGCTGCTGAAGGCCTACGGGGCCAGGCTGGAGCTGACGGAAGGCTCCAGAGGCATGAAGGGAGCCATCGCAAGAGCGGAGGAGCTGAAGAATTCCATTCCAGGCGCCGTGATCCTGGGACAGTTCGTGAACCCCGCCAACCCTGCGGAGCACTACAGGACCACAGGACCCGAGATCTGGGCCCAGACGGAGGGAAAGGTGGATATCTTTGTGGCCGGCGTAGGGACCGGCGGCACTATAACGGGCGTGGGCCGCTACCTGAAGGAGCAGAATCCCGATGTGAAGGTGGTGGCCGTGGAGCCTGCGGGATCTCCCGTTCTTTCCAAAGGCGTATCCGGAGCCCACAAGATCCAGGGGATCGGCGCCGGCTTTGTTCCGGATACCCTGGATACGGCCCTCTATGACGAAGTCATCACCGTAGAGAACGAGGATGCCTTTGCCGAAGGCAGACGCTTTGCCGTTACGGAAGGCATTCTGGTGGGCATCTCCTCCGGCGCGGCCCTGAAGGCCGGCACGGTCCTGGCTTCCCGTCCCGAAAACAAGGGAAAGACCATCGTGGTCCTTCTTCCCGATTCCGGTGACAGATATCTGTCCACGGCCCTGTTCTCCGAATAAGCAGTTTCTTCCGCCTCCTTTTTCCTTTAAGATATGCATAAGTTAAGAGCGGGGCTCCGCTTCTGCGCAGGGCGCAGGCGGGGCTCCCGTTCTTTTTTTCTGCGCGTTATCACTGGAAAGCAAAACAGCGTTAAATCGGTACGTAAATAGATACTTATTTTTCCCCAAATCTGCTACAATGTGGGTAGCAAAAAGGAAAGCCGCGGTAGGCGGACAAAAGCCTGCCGCTGAGAAGGAAAGTAAGGAACAGGGCGTTCCGGACAAGGGGGTATTATGCCACAGAACAACAGACCGCAGAGTCATAATAAAAAGGTCTCCTCGGGA
>CAMOGQ010000035.1 GCA_946614165.1 uncultured Lachnospiraceae bacterium | reverse complement strand
TGATCTTCGGCGCAGTGGCAGCCTACGGACTGGACTGCAAGTTCGAGATCGTAAAAGACGACGGCAGCATCATGGAATTATAAGTCCGGAAGGAAAAGTCTGTTAAGGACGAAAGAAGCAGTTCCCCGGGAAACAGAAGGTTTCCCGGGGGCTTTTTTTCCATGAGCCTTAAGAAAAAAAGTGCCGTAAGGAGTGCTGCGGCATCGCTGCAGCTGCGAGGAAAAGACATGAACAAAGTATATAAGCGGGGCCTGCCCCTGGCCCTTGGCCTGATCCTTCTTATGACAGGAGGATGCGCCGGAGAAAAGCCCATGAGCGAAGAGGAGAGGAAGGCCGCCGAGGAGGAAATGCTCCTTGCAGAGCAGGACGCCATGGCCGCAGAAGAAGGAAACGAAGAAAAAAAAGAAAGCGCCCCGGAGGTCAAAAGCCTGGAGGCAGCTCGTCCCCGTCTGATCGTGTCCACGGTCTACGACAGCCTCTATCATGAGGAAAGAGGCCTTGTCTCCTGCCTGGAATACGACCAGATCGCTCTTTCCGCGGAGTCCGCAGAGGCTTATCCGGACCTGGCAGAGGCCCTCGGGGACCTGTCCTCCCGGACGGCGGAGCAAATGCAGGAGGACTACGAAAGCTACAGGCAGGCTGCCCTGGAGAGCGACGAGACGGGCGATGAAGGATACGCCATGCGGTTCCAGAACAGATTCACCGTGGGCCGGGCGGACGAAAAGGCCCTCAGCATCCGCTGCCACTATTTAAGCTTTACCGGAGGCGGACACGCCTTTGCCTTTACCGGAGCGGAGAATTTCGACGCGGGGACAGGAAAGCTGCTGGCCCTGTCGGACATTTCCCCGGATCCCGCGGCCCTTCTGGAGAAGGCCTCGGAAAACCTGAGGAAATGGTGTGAGGACCGGGAGGTGGAACTGTTCGATCCGGAGGGCCTTTCCGGCGCGGTACAGGAGATGTACGAGTCGGGAGACCTGAACTGGTCCCTGGATCCGGACGGGATCAGCCTCTTTTTTGCCCCCTACAGCATCGCTCCCTACGCGGCAGGAGAGCTGACCGCCAGAGTCTTCTTTGAGGAAAGCCCGGATCTCTTTACGGGAGATCTGTGCAGGCCGCAGGAGACCTGGGGCATGTCTTTGTATGAGCGGCAGAGCGCCTCTGCCGACCTGGACGGAGACGGATCCCCGGAGGAGATCTCCTTCAGCACGGACAGGGACGAATACGATACCGTCACAGGCTTTCACATTTCCGTTGACGGGAAGGACTATCCCTTTGACCTGTACGGCTACGGGATCAGGGCCTTTCTTCTGCACGGGGCCGGGGGGAAGACCATGCTCTATGCGGACATTTCCGGAGACAACGACTACCACAGCCTGGAGATCTTCGATCTCTCCGGCGGGGAAGTCCTTCAGGCCCAGACCCTGCAGGCGGGATGCAGCGTTCTCTACAACGACGAGACCAACCAGGCGGGGACCTGCCTGATCACGGATCCCTCCTCCTTTGACCTGGCTGTCAGGGGCGGTGATATCAGCACCTACAGCATGAGCCGGGTCTGCCATCTGGGCAAGGACGGACTGCCTGTTCCGGAAACGGACTATTACACCGTGATCAGCAGGGGATACCAGTTCACTGTCCTGACTCCCTTCACGGCTTCCACGGTGGATCCGGAAACGGAAGAGATCCTGGAAAAGGGCGTTACGGTCAGAAAGGGAGAAGTCCTGACCCTGGTCCGCAGCGACAACGGCAGCTGGGTGGAGCTGGAGGGAAAGGACGGGACCCTTTACCGGGTGGAGATCGACTCCTCCGACTGGCCAAGGACCATTGACGGAAAGGACATTTCGGATATCTTCGACGGCCTGATCTTTGCGGGATAAGGCAGGGAAGACAAAAAGCATAAAGCCCTGTAAAGGACGCAGACAGGGGACCCCCGCTTTGGGGGCGCCTCTCCTGTGTCCTTTTATTTTTTTGCCCCCAAGTGAAAAAAGTGTGTTATTATTAAGATTCCGGGCGAATGCCCTGTTCCGGTGCAGAAAGAGGCACAGGCCCCTGCCGGGATCCGAATGACATAAGAGGGAGAGATTAAAAACACATGGATCAGAAAAAACGGAGTTCCTTCTCCGGTAAAATCGGTTTTATACTGTCGTCGGCCGGCGCTTCCGTAGGCCTTGGCAACATATGGAGATTCCCCTACCTGGCGGCAAAGTGCGGCGGCGGTATTTTTGTTCTTGTCTATATCATCCTGGCCGTGACCTTCGGCTATACCATGATCATGGCGGAGACCGCCGTGGGCCGCATGACCAGAAGAAGCCCCGTGGGAGCCTTCCGCCGCTTCGGCAGCACTCCCCTGCACCTTCTGGGCGGCTGGCTCAACGCCGTGGTGCCCATCATCATCGTGTCCTATTACTGCGTGATCGGCGGCTGGGTCATCAAGTATTTCGCAGGCTATCTTTTCAGGGGGACCTCCGTCATGGCCTCCGAAGGCTATTTCGACGCATATATCACCGACGGCGGCCAGTCCATGCTCTGGTTTCTGGTCTTCGGCGGCCTGACCATGCTGATCATCTATATGGGCGTGGAGAACGGCATCGAGAGGGTATCCTCCCTCCTCATGCCCGCCCTGGTGGTCCTGTCCCTGATCATTGCGGTCTATTCCTGCACCAGGCCCGGCGCCCTGGAGGGAGTGAAGTACTTCCTGATCCCCAAGCCCGGGGACTTTTCCTGGAAGACCGTTGTCAACGCCATGGAGCAGATGTTCTATTCCCTGTCCATAGCCATGGGCATCCTGTATACCTTCGGCTCCTACATGAAGGACGATACCGGGATCGAGGAAGCCACCCTTCAGGTGGAGATCTTCGATACGGTCATCGCCATGATGGCGGGCCTCATGATCATACCCGCGGTCTTTGCCTTCTCCGGCGGAAACGCGGATACCCTGAACGCCGGACCGGCCCTCATGTTCATTACCATTCCCAGGGTCTTTGACTCCATGAGAGGCGGCGGCCTTGTGGGCATCCTCTTTTTCATGCTGGTCACTTTCGCGGCCCTGACCAGTGCCATCGCCCTGGCGGAGAGCGCCGTATCCACGGTGGAGGACGAACTCCATATGTCCAGAAAGGGAGCGGTCCTTTCCGTGACCCTGATCATCCTGGCCCTGGGGACTCTGACGGCCCTGGGCTACGGGCCTCTTTCCGCGGTTACCCTGTTCGGCATGCAGTTCCTGGATTTCTTTGATTTCCTGGCCAATTCCCTCCTGATGCCCATCGGAGCCCTGGCCACCTGCCTGCTGGTGGTAAATGTGATCGGTCTGGACAGGATCGATGAGGAGATCGAAAAGAGCGGCCATTCCTTCCGCCTTAAAGGGGTCTTCCACTTCATGATCCGGACCCTCTGCCCTGTTTTCGTCCTGATCATCTTTGCCTTTTCCATTGCCGGCATTCTGGGACTTGTTTCGCTCTGATCAAGGGGGTTTTGCATGAACCGACCAAACGTCATCTGTCATATGACCGTCTCCCGGGACGGGATCGCCACCGGCCCCTTCCTGGGGACAGAGGGAGGCGAAAGAGCGTCCCGGGTCTATTATGAGATCCACCGCCGCTTCAGGGCCGGGGCCTACGCCTGCGGCCGGGTGACCATGGAGGAAAGCTTTACCGGAGGCTTCCTTCCGGACCTTTCCCCTTTCCGGGGGATCCGGATCCCCAGAGAAGACTACATCGCCGACAGGGACACCCAGTTCTACTGCGTGGCCTTCGACAGGCGGGGACGGCTTGGCTGGAAGGGGCCCAGGATCGTGGATGAGGATCCCGGCTACGGGGACGCCCATATCATAGAGATCCTGACGGAACAGGTATCCGACGCCTTTCTGGCCTATCTGCGGTCCATCGGAGTCTCCTACCTTTTCGCGGGAGAGGATGACATCGATGTCCCCTATGCCCTGGAAAAGCTCTGGATGTGGTTCGGCATCGAGCGCCTCCTTCTGGAGGGAGGACCGGATCTCAACACATCCTTCCTGCGCTCCGGCATGATCGACACCTTAAGCCTGGTGATCGCCCCTCTGGAAGCGGGAGAGACCGGAAAGCCTCTTTTTGACGGGAATCTTGCCGACCATTTTTCCCTGACGGAGACAAGGCGGCTGGAGGGAGATATCCTCTGGCAGCAGTACCGGTCCCTGGCCGTAAGGAAGGCGGACCTGGACCAGTTGGCCGCCCAGCTGGAAATGGCGGAAGAGGACGTCGCCATCTATTATCATATCCGCAGCGGAGCCTTCGAGTATCTTTCCGAATCCTCTTCCATGGACCTGACTCCGGAGCAGGCAGAGGAGATCAGGACTTCTCCCGACTACGTAAGGCTGCAGGGCTTCGGGGATCCGGAGGAAAGAGGGATCATGGAAGCTTTTGCGGAGACCACCGGCTCCGGCGTCTGCTCCGCCATGCTCCTGGGGGCCCTGCGCTCCGGAGGGACCGAAGCCTTCCGCCAGGAACTGGGAAGCCTTTCCCTCTACAGGGCCTACTACGACTTCCGCTACAGCCGCCTGAAGGAACTGGCGGCAAAATGGTGCCGGGACCACGGGATCCCCTTTGAGGAAGAGGACAGGGACTGAGACAGGGGGTGCCGCAGACAGGATTTATATGATACAATACCTATGGCACAGGCCCCGGAATACTTTTGGACAGATAATTTTGTCCGGCTTTCCCGCCGGACAGTAAAAGGAGAATCAGATATATGGAAGAAAAAAAGATCATGCTTTCCGGCATTCAGCCCAGCGGAGACCTGCACCTGGGCAACTATCTGGGAGCCATCAAGAACTGGGCTGACCGGGTGGATGCGTTCGACTGCTATTATTTTATGGCAGACCTGCATACGATCACCGTAAGACAGAACCCCGCCGACCTGCGCCGCCGTTCCATGCAGCAGCTGGCAGCCTATATCGCCTGCGGCCTGGATCCCGAAAAGAATACCCTTTTCCTCCAGTCCATGGTGCCCCAGCACGCCCAGCTCTCATGGGTCCTTTCCTGCTACACCCAGTTCGGCGAGCTTTCCAGGATGACCCAGTTCAAGGACAAGTCCGCCAAGCATAAGGACAATATCAATGCCGGCCTCTTTACCTATCCGGTCCTGATGGCGGCGGATATCCTGCTCTATCAGCCCCACTACGTACCCGTGGGGGCGGACCAGAAGCAGCACGTGGAGCTGACCAGGGACATCGCCCAGCGCTTCAACTCCATCTACGGCGACGTATTCCGCATTCCCGAGCCCTATATCCCCAAGGCGGGGGCCAGGATCTACGGTCTGACCACCCCCGGCGACAAGATGTCCAAGTCAATTCCCGAAGGCTGCGTCTTCATCATGGACGATCCCGCCACCATTGCCAGGAAGTTCAAGAGGGCCGTGACCGACTCCGACAGGGAGAACTGCGTCCGCTTCGATCCCGAGAACAAGCCCGGCGTGGCCAACCTGATGAGCATCTATTCCTCCGTGACCGGCAAGAGCTACGAGGAGATCGAGAAGGAATTCGAAGGCCAGGGCTACGGCGTCTTCAAGCCTGCCGTGGGAGAGGCGGTCATCGATACCCTGCGTCCCATCCGGGAAGAGACGGAGCGGCTGATTAAGGATAAGGCATATCTGGAGCAGGTCTACAGAGAAGGCGCACAGAAGGCCTCCTACATCGCCAACAAGACCCTCCGCAAGGTCTACAAGAAGGTGGGCTTCGTACAGATTTAAGGGCCTGGCATGTTCTGCCCAGGCAGATGAGAGGACAAAGCATGTATGACGTACTGATTATCGGGGCCGGCCCCGGCGGCATCTTTTCCGCCTACCAGCTGACAAAAAGGCGCCCCGACCTGAAGATCGGCGTGATCGAGGCCGGTCATACCCTGGAAAAGCGCAGATGTCCCATTGACGGGAAAAACATAAAGACCTGCATCGGCTGCCCCTCCTGTTCCATTATGAACGGATTCGGCGGCGCGGGCGCCTTTTCCGACGGAAAATACAACATTACCAACGATTTCGGCGGCACCCTCTATGAGTACATAGGCAGGGAAAAAGCCCTGGAGCTCATGTACTACGTGGACGAGATCAATGTCAGCCACGGAGGAGAGGGGACCCAGATGTACTCCACCGCCGGCACAGCCCTGAAAAAGAAATGCATGGTAAACGGCCTGCAGCTGCTGGAAGCATCCGTAAGGCACCTGGGCACCGACATCAACTATGTGGTGCTGCAGAACCTCTACGCGGAGCTGAAGGACAGGGCGGAATTCCATTTCGACACGAGAGTCACGGATCTGGTCAGGACAGAGGCGGGCTACGAGGCCCATGCCCTTTCGGGCGGGGAGAAAATGGTCTTTGAGGCAGAGCAGTGCATCGTTTCCGCTGGCCGGAGCGGCAGCAAGTGGCTGGAGAAGGTGTGCAGGGACCTGAACCTGAAGACTCTGTCCAACCGGGTGGACATCGGCGTCCGTGTGGAGCTGCCTGCCGTGATCTTTTCCGAGATCACCGATGAGCTCTACGAGGGCAAGATCGTCTATAAGACAAAGAAGTTCGAGGACAGGGTCCGCACCTTCTGCATGAACCCAAGAGGGATTGTGGTCAACGAGAACACGGGCGGGATCATCACCGTCAACGGCCACAGCTTCGAGGACGAATCCAGAAAGACAGACAATACCAACTTCGCCCTTCTGGTCTCCAAGCATTTCTCGGAGCCCTTCAAGGACAGCAACGGCTACGGCGAATCCATCGCCAGGCTCTCCAACATGCTGGGAGGCGGCGTCATCGTCCAGCGCTTCGGTGATCTGGAGCGGGGAAGACGCAGCACGGAGGCCCGGATCCGGGAGAGCATGGTCCAGCCGACCCTCAAGGCCACTCCCGGCGATCTGAGCCTGGTCCTTCCCAAGAGGATCCTGGACGGCATCATCGAGATGATCTATGCCCTGGACAAAATCGCGCCCGGCACGGCAGGGGGCGATACCCTGCTCTACGGCGTGGAAGTCAAGTTCTACAACATGGAAGTGGAGCTGGACGAAAATCTGGAGACGGCCCACAAAGGCCTTTACATGATCGGCGACGGCAGCGGCGTCACCCACTCCCTGTCCCACGCATCGGCCAGCGGCGTTTACGTGGCGGACCGCATCGCGGAGACCTATAAGATCTGACATTTAAGATCCGGAAGAAAATCCCCGAGGATGCCTTCCGGATCTTTTTTTTCTTCTTATGTCCGGGGGAAGGAGAGGGAGAGAAAGAATAGAAAAGAAGCTATAGACCTGCAGGTCATGGAAAGAGGGGCTTTCATCCTGTATAATGATTTCAGGATCACTGCGTGTTTCGGGATCCGGGAAGAGGAATCGCCATGTATATACAGATCAAGTTAAACGAAGAATTCGTCAAAAGCCGTTTTTACGACAAGGTCCTTCCCGTGGACGTTCTGGCGGAGGCCCTGAAGAAATCGGACAGGATCAAAATCGTGGACAGGACCAGCTTTGTCCTGACGGTAAGGGTGGACGAAAAGGTCCTTCCGCCCGAAAAGCTGGGAGATCTGACGGTCTCTGTCCTTGCCAAGTCCTATGACCTGAAGAAGGAGGAGGCCAGAGCCGCCTTCGACATCTTTGCCGCTCCCGACGAAGCCGTGGAGAAAGCGGGAGAAGAGGCAGAGGAGGAAGAGGAGGCAGTCCCCGGGGAGCGGTCCTCCATGGAAGAGATCCGGGGCCTGTTCGGGGCCGCCCAGTTCATCGACCTGTGCGAGGAGATCCACGCCATGGCCGGAGGCCTGATCCGGGAGGACGCCAGGGATACCCTGATCGCCAGGTCCTACCTCATGAGCAGCGACTCTCCCGAGGTGCTGAGCCTTTCCCTGGACCTGTTCGCGGGGCTCCTTCGGGAGGACGCCCTTTTTCCCGCCGCCAGAGTGGTCAGAAGAAAGGTGCCCCTGTCCAGCATGATGCAGATGTCCATGGGCAAGAATGCCGCCGAGAACATCCTGGGCAACAACCAGACCCAGGACGTGCTGGAATCCTTCAGTTCTTCCATCGTCCTTTCCTCGGATATCATCGTCAACCTGGATATCAGCGAATGGACCGAAAGGATCGAGGCTCCCGAATTCCGCCAGTTCCTGGATTCCCTGCAGGAAAACACCGACAACGTCATTTATGTTTTCAGCGTTCCCTATCTGGAGCAGAGCATCCTGGACAGGATCGCGGCCATCCTGGGAGAGAGCATGCAGATCCGGACCATTACCTTTGTGCCCGCCTCCCTGCCGGAGCTGAAGTCCCTGGTGGAGGAGGAGCTGGCCCAGATGGATCTGACCGCGGACGAGAGCGCCTGGCAGACCTTCTATGAAAGGATCGCCGAGGAGAAGTCGGATGGCCGCTTCCAGGGCATCCGGTCTGTGGACCGGATCTTTGACGAGATGGTCTACGCAAGGCTGAGGGCCGCCGCCGGGGGGCTGCGGCCGGAGAGCCGGGTGATTACGGGAGAGGACCTGAAAGACCTGGTCCGGAGCCGCCTGTGGAACAAAGGATCCGAGGAGATCCTCCGCTCCATGGTGGGCTTTGAGAAGGTGGAAGAGCAGCTGAGGGAAGTCTGCTCCGCTCTCACAAAGGCCGGGGAATCCGGGGAGATCCTTCCCTCCGGCATCTTCTTTGAGGGAGAGAGCGGGACAGGCCGCAGCACGGCCGCCAGGATCCTGGCCATCATGATGCGGGAAAAGGGCTTTCTTGAAAAGGGACTCCTCTTTGAACACAGGTCCTCCGACCTGGCGGTGCCCGGGGCCGGCATGTCCGTTCCCGCCGCCATGGTCATCTGCCGGGATGCCCGCGGATCGGTCCTTTTCATCGACGACGTGGATGCCTTCCTGGAGGAAGAGGAGCCCCGGAAGGCCGATCCGGTAAGAGACGAGGCTTCCGAGCGGGACAGCCTTGCCATAGAGGCGGACAGCCGGGACTATGCCTTCAAGGCCGTCAATGTCCTGACCACCTTCATGGAGACCCATGCCCGGGACTGCCTGGTGATCTTTGCAGGAGACCAGAAGAAGCTGGAAAAACTGCGGACCAGGTATCCCAACCTTTCCGCCTGTATTTCCAGGGTCATCCGCTTCGGGAATTATCCGGCGGCCGCTATGACGGGCATCTTCCTGCAGATGGTGGAAAAAAGCGGGATGATGATGGAAGAGGGGCTGAAGGCGGATGTGGAATCCTATTTCGGCAGCCTGGATGACAAGACTCTGAAGCCGGTGGGTGCCAGATTCATCCGCAATCTCTTTGAGAAGACCAGGTCCCTGGCGGGGCTCAGGGCCCAGCTGGAGGGGAATGAAAAGGAGGCCGCAGAGATCCTCCGGGCCGACTTCCGCACGGCCTGCAGGGAGAGAGACGAAGGGATGAACGAGAAGGCCCGCAGCCGGTCCAGGTACGGGTTCGGAACCTGACGGGAAAGGAGGCTCTCATGGCAGAATACTCTGATGAAATGGCAGCAGCCGTAAGCCGCTACCTGGATATGAACAGGATGCGCAGCCGCTTTGACAATGACAGCGGCAGTTTTTACATTACCCTTCCCCTGGAGACCAGGCTGAAGCAGATGGATATGGAGATCCGGGTGGGCGCTTCCACCCTGATCTCGGAGGTCCGGATCCCTCTGTCCTGCGAGCCGGGGGCCGTAAGGTCCGTCATGGAATTCGTTACCAGGCTGAACGCGGCCCTGGATTTCGGAGGCTTTGTCCTGGACGCGGACAGCGGGGATGTGTCCTTCCGCTTCAGCATGGACTGTGCCGGCGTAAGGCCCTCTTATGACATGATCGATCATCTGGTGTCCCTGCCCATGATCATCCTGGGCACCTATCTGGACGCCCTGATCTCGGTCATGCTGGGCTACGCGGAGGCAAAAAAAGCGCTGCAGGACGCAGCGCTCAAAAGTATCAGCAACGACTGATGCGGTATGGAATTCTGAAGGATGACCGTGGGTCATACTCTGGCGAAGAGCTTCTGCCAGAAGCCCATGGACTGGGGGACTGTCTGGGAGTCCTGCTCCGCTGCGGCGGACAGCTCCTGGACGGTCTTTCTGATTTCAGCGGGGGTGATGGAACAGCCCTGGATGAAACGGGGCTCTCTGTGGTAGCAGTCCATCAGGTAGAAAGCGCCCCGGGCCCTCATGCGGTAGGCCAGCTCGGATCCCATCAGATAGACGGAGTCTTCTTTTCTGGGGGTGCGGAAGCAGGCCACGGCCTGGAAAAAGTCGAGCACATCCTCTGCCAGGGCGGGATGGCCGCAGGTCAGGATCATATGGACACCGACTTCGGGACCGAAGGAGAGAAGGTCGGACATAAGGCGGGACAGCTCTCTGCGGCGGTGGGACAGGAGAGAGTCTCCGTCGCCGATGACCAGGATGATGTGGTCCATGGATCCTTCATAGTCGTAGATGGTCCCGCATCCGGCAGCAGCGATGATCTCCAGTCTTTGGTAGACCGTCTCCAGGGCATCGTCCAGGGCAGACCGTATGACGGCCTCCTCCGTAAAGATGCGGACGTTGGACAGTGAGCTGAACTGGGAGAAGCTCAGGGAGGGACCGCCGCAGAGCCAGAGGGATACGTCGGAAGGAGCGTGGTTCAGAAGGAGAGAGAGCACGATCCCGTTAAGGAAGGTCTCGGTGGCGGGAGTCCTGCCCGCACAGACCATAAGATGGGGGGTCGCCACATCCGTCAGGTCTACAAAGACCCTTTCCCTCCGCAGGGACATGCCGGCCGCGCAGGGCAGGCCGTGGGAGGCGTTGTAGGCATCCGAGACCAGAAGGTCTCCCAGCCACACGGCGTCGTTCTGCCAGGGAATATCAATGTATACACTGCCGTTATGAGGATATACGGCCGCGTTTTTCTGTTCGAAGATGACTCTGTAGTAGGATCTGAGAGTACAGAGCTTTCTGGCGTCCTCTGCGCTCTTTGGAATTACGATGAATCTTGTCATGGAAGGCCCCTGGAGTTTGGTGATCTTCCTGTAACGGATCCCGTTCTCGGCCAGAAGCTCCATGAATTCCTCCACGTAGGGACCGAGACTGCGGCGCTTCCACCTGGTGTGGTAACGAAGAAACCCGGTAAAGTCGGGGGTAATATATTCGGACATATATGGAAATCCTTTCTCTGAAAGGCGTGAAACTTATAATAAGGGGGATGACCCCGCACAGAAATATATTTTAGCATTATTTTTTGAAAAAGAAATGTAACATTCTTAAAATAATGTATTAAATTTGTTTGACATTTCGGTAAAAAGTTGTGAATTCCCCAAAAAGACCCGGGAATTCCTCCCCCCCTGGGCCTTTCGGATGCTATAATAGCCCTTAGCCCCACAGGGGCGGCAGGACGCAGACAGGGAGGACGAAGACTTTGATCAGAATGGTGGGACTGGACCTGGACGGAACACTGCTCCGGCAGGACAAATCCGTATCGGTCTACAGCAGAGAGATCATCAGGAGGGCGGCGGAGAAGGGAACCGTCATCGTGCCTGTTACGGGAAGGCCTCTGGCCGGAGTCCCGTCCGAGGTAAAAAGTCTGCCGGGAGTCCGCTACTGCATCACTTCCAACGGAGCGGCCGTCTATGACCTGCAGGAAGGAAAGGTGCTGAAAGAAGTCCTGATGGGGCCGGAGAGAGCCCTTTCGGTCCTTGCCGCATCGGAGGGCATAGCCCTCATCCGGGAGGTTTTCACGGGCGGATGGGGATACCATGTGCCGGAAGACTACGCAAAGCTGCGAAGCCGCTTTGCGGGGACCCCGGTCATGTCCTACATAGACGGCAGCCGGAAAAAGACAGACAGTCTGGAAGACTTTGTCCGGGGCTGCGCCGGAGGGCTTGAGAACATCTCCATCATGTGCGGATGCTTTGAGGACAGGGAGAGGATCCGGGAGAAACTGTCCCGGATAAAGGGCATCAACGTGATCCTGCCCTGGAAGACGGACCTGGAGATCACGGACGGGAGAGCCGAAAAGGGAGACGCCCTTCTTTTTCTGGCAGAGCGCCTGGGGATCCGGAGAGAGGAGACCATGGCGGCCGGGGACAGCGACAACGATCTGAGCCTGCTTAAGAAGGCCGGAATCGCCCTGGCCATGGGAAACGCCTCTGCCCACATCAGAGAGGCAGCGGATTTTGTGACGGAAGACAACGAGCACGACGGGGCCGCAAGGGCCGTGGAACGCTTTATTCTGGAGGAAAGATAAATATGTACGGAGCAATACTGGGGGACATCATAGGCAGTCCCTACGAATTCGATTCTCATAACATCAAGACCAAGGAGTTCGAGCTTTTTTCGGAACGTTCGGAATTTACGGATGATTCCATCATGACCCTGGCGGTGGCGGACGCCGTCATGAGGGCGGGAAGGGACGCTTCCGACGAAGCTCTGAAGGAAGCCCTTGTCACATCCATGCAGACCATAGGAAGACGCTATCCCTTTGCCGGTTACGGCATGAAATTCAGCGCCTGGCTCTACGACGACGAGCCGAAGCCCTATAACAGCTTCGGCAACGGATCCGCCATGCGGGTGTCCGCCATTCCGTGGCTGATCCAGGATGACTTTGCCAGGATGCTGCATGTGGCCCGGCTGAGCGCCGAGGTGACCCATAACCATCCCGAAGGCATCAAGGGAGCCGTTTCCGTGGCGGCCGCCATCTTCCTGGCCATCCACGGAAAGGACAAAGAGACCATTAAAAAGCATGTGACGGGAGCCTACAAATACGACCTGTCCAGGACCTGCGACCAGATCCGGCCGGACTACCACCATGTGGAATCCTGTCAGGAGACGGTTCCCGAGGCCATGACCGCCTTCCTGGAGGGAAAGGACTTCGAGGACGTCATCCGCACCGCGGTCTCCCTGGGAGGAGACTCCGACACCCTGACCTGCATTGCCGGCTCCATGGCGGAAGCTTTCTTCGGCGTGCCCGAAGACCTTAAGAGGACCTGCAGGGATATGCTGACCAGCGACCTTCTGGAGATCCTGGACAGATTTGACGCTGCTCTGGAAAAGGACAGAAAGGAAAGAGAAGCCGATCCGGAAAAGAAGGCCAGATGGGAGAATGCCCTGAACGCCCCTTCCGGAGCCGCCGGGCCGGTCCCAGAAAACATGCGGGTGACCGGAAATGAGATGCTGGAAGAAAAGATCCGGGAGTGGAACGGGAAAAGGACCCAGGAAGCCTATGCGGTGGTGCTGGGGACCCTGGCCGCCAGGTGCGTGCAGAAAGCCAGAGTCCTGGTGCCTGCCGTGCCCCTTCCTCCCAAAGAAGGGGAGAAGGGAATGCCCCGCATGCGTCCCCAGCTTTTAAAGACGCCTGACGGAAAGCTCTGGCAGGGACTCTTTACCAGCGTGGACCAGCTGAAAAAGACGGGAAGCAAAAACGGAACCGTCCTTTCCATGCCCATGACAGACATCTTCAGACAGGTCCTGGCCTCCGAAAAGGGACCTGTGAAAGTAGAGGGAATTGTCATTAATCCCGCCGATCCGGCTTCTGCCGTGCAGATCCCTGTCCGGGCCCTTGGGGATATCCTGCAGGCTGCAAAGCAGGCTGCGGAGCGGGCCGGCATGACCGGGAAAAACAGGATCACTTTCGTTAAGGGGGACATCCTGAAGGTCAAAGCCGAGGCCATCGTCAATGCGGCCAACGGGGCCCTTTCCCCCGGAGGCGGCGTCTGCGGGATCATCCACGCCGCGGCAGGACCTGAGCTTGCCGAGGAATGCCGCAGGATCGGCGGCTGCAGGACAGGAGAAGCAAAGATCACGAAGGGATATAAGCTGGAGCAGAAGTACGTCATCCATGCCGTAGGGCCTGTCTATGACGGGACGGAGAACTGCGCGGGCCTTCTTGCCTCCGCCTATAAGAGCTCTCTGGATCTGGCCAGGGAGAAGGGCATTCATTCCATTGCCTTCCCCGCCATTTCCACCGGCATCTTCGGATATCCCAAAAAGGAAGTGGCCCGGGTGGCCATAGGGGCCCTGACCCAGTGGTTCAGGGAAAATGCCTCCTACGGCATGACCATCTTTATGGTGGCCTATGACCAGGAGACCTTCGACATCTATAAAGAGTATGCCCCCGAAAAAAAGAACTGATTTCAGATGACCAGGAGCGCCTGTTCGTACTCTGTGCGGACCGGGCGCTCTTTTTCTGTCACAAGGCGGTAGAGAAGGCCTGCGCGGATCTCCAGGGACAGAAGGTCTCTCCACAAAGGAGCAAGGTCCGGGGGAGAAGAGAGCCTGGTCACCAGGGGAATGTCCGACTTTTCCGATATGGCTTTCAGGAGGGGAGAAGCCTCTTTCTTAAAGCCCAGGACCCTGGCATAGCCGGCATAGCCCCCTTCCCGCCATCTGTCCAGATCCCTCTGTTCAAGGCCCAGAAGAAGGCGGAGCAGGCAGCGGGAGATCCTGGTATAGGTGACGTTCTTTGTCTTTAAAAGAGAGCAGAAGGAGGAAAAGCTCTCATAGGAGGGAAGAAGGCTGCGGATGCGGTTCTCCAGGTCCGGACTTATGTCCGGATAACCGGAAAGCCTGCCTTCTTCGGAAGAAGCCTGCCAGAGGGCGTGGAGAAGAGGGCCCGAAAAAAGGTCCGGCGACGCAGGCCGGGCGGAGGACAGAAGGGCAAGGCTCTTCTTTACGGATTCCGGAAGATCCCCGCGCTCTCCCGAAAGGACGGCCCTTCGGAGGTCCGTGGCGGAGGGGGCGGGGATTCTCCTTACGGCCAGGGGCTCTATGGAACTCCCCAGGGACAGGAGGGCTTTCAGGTACTCACCGGCCAGAAGGTCGTTGGAGCCGGCTCCGGCAAAGGCGCCCTGTCCCATCACCGAAAGAGCAAGGGATCTGGCGGCAGGATAGGAGAGGCCCTTTTTCAGGCCCTCCTTCAGGGCCTCCTGAAAGGCGGGGTCTTCTTCGTAAAGAAGGCCTGCGGCCTCTTTCAGACCATGAAGGTCCCCTGTCTCCGAACCGAAACAGAGGGTATCCGCGACGCCAAGGCGCTCCAGCATGGAAACGGCGCCCCCTGCAAAGTATTCCGCACTGCCCGTGGCCCAGGGAAGGGGCAGTTCCAGCACCAGGTCGGCTCCCCCCTCCAGGACGGAGAGAGCCCTGATCCGGGACGGAAAAAGAGCGGGCTCTCCCCGCTGGACATAGTTTCCGCTCATAAGGACCAGAAGGAAGTCGCATCCGCTTTCCTCCCTGGCCTTTTTCAGTATACAGGCGTGTCCCCCGTGAAAGGGATTGCATTCCATTATGACGGCAGTGACTTTCATTCCATTCCTCCGCGGGCCTTTTCCGGCGCCTTTTTCAGTATAGCATTTTTCGGGGGCCGGTGCGAAGAAGGAGAACGTTTTGTAAGGGCTTACATACTGACAGGCTCTTGGATTTCGGCATGCGGGGCTCGTGAAAAAAATGACAAAGAATGTATCGGTTTTTGTACTTGATTTTAATACTTTTTAAGACGCCTCTTCTTGTATACAATTTTTGAAAGTAGTAAAATAATCACATAACAATATATCCTGCAATACTATGCATAGAGAAGGGAGTTTCAAATGGCATTTATTGATGGTATTAAAGAAAAAGCCAGAGCTGATGTTAAGAGGATCGTGCTTCCTGAGTCCAAGGACAGACGTACCCTGATCGCCGCAGCGCACATCATTGAGGAAGGCCTCGCAGATGTCATCATGGTCGGTAACGAAGAGAAGATCATGGACGGTGCCGGATGGCTGGAGATCAATCTTGACGGCGTCAAGGTCGTAGATCCCGATACAGATCCCAAGTTCGAGGAATATGCACAGCTGCTCTGCGAATTACGTAAGAAAAAAGGCATGACTATCGAGCAGGCAAGAGATCTCCTTAAGAGTGATTATCTTTTCTATGCCGTAATGATGGTCAAGTGCGATGATGCCGACGGCATGGTCGCAGGCGCATGCCATGCAACAGCTGACACCCTCCGTCCCGCTCTGCAGATCCTGAAGACAGCCCCCGGCTGCAAGCTGGTCTCCGGCTTCTTCGTAATGGACGTTCCGGACTGCAAGTACGGCTCCAACGGCTCCTTCGTATTCGCAGACTGCGGCCTGAACCAGGATCCCACTTCCGAAGAGCTGGCTGAGATCGCCTACTCTTCCGCAGATTCCTTCCGCGCCATGATCGGCGGCGAACCTTACGTTGCAATGCTGTCCCATTCCACAAAGGGTTCCGCAAAGCACGCTCTGGTAGACAAGGTCGTGGAAGCCACCAGGATCGCAAAGGAAAGATATCCTTCCCTGGCAGTCGACGGCGAACTGCAGCTTGACGCTGCCATCGTTCCTTCCGTCGCAAAGTCCAAGGCCAAGGGTTCCGAGATCGCCGGCAAGGCCAACGTTCTGATCTTCCCCAACCTGGATGCAGGCAACATCGGCTACAAGCTGACCCAGCGTCTCGGCAAGGCAGAGGCCTTCGGCCCCATGCTTCAGGGTATCGCAAAGCCCGTCAACGATCTGTCCCGCGGCTGCTCCTGGGAAGATATCGTAGGCGTTGTCGCCATCACCGCCGTACAGGCACAGATGGCTGCATCCAAGTAATGATTGCGGAGGTTTAATATGAAGATTTTAGTTATCAACTGCGGTTCTTCCTCTCTGAAGTACCAGGTCATCGACGCCGTTACCGAAGAACTCCTGGCAAAGGGTCTCTGCGAGAGAATAGGCATCGACGGCTCCTTTACATATGAGAACGTAAAAGCCGGCCTCGGCAAGGAAAAATGCGATGTGGACATCCCCGATCACAACAAGGGCATCAGCCTGGTGATCGAAGCTGTGACAGATCCCGTCAAGGGCGTTACCACCCTGGAAGAGATCGGCGCAGTAGGACACCGTATCGTCCATGGCGGAGAAGCCTTCACTTCCTCCGTCCTGATCAACGACGAAGTCATCGCAGCCATCGAGAGCGTTTCCGATCTGGCTCCCCTGCACAATCCCGCCAACCTGATCGGCGTGAGAGCCTGCCAGGATCTGATGCCCGGCACTCCTCAGGTAGCAGTGTTCGATACCGCTTTCCATCAGACCATGCCCTCCAAGGCATATATGTATGCTCTTCCCCTTGAGTACTACAACAAGTACAAGGTAAGAAGATACGGCTTCCACGGAACCAGCCACTCCTTCGTTTCCAAGAAGGTGGCAGAGGTCGTAGGAAAGCCTTACGAAGAAATCAAGACCATCGTCTGCCATCTGGGCAACGGTGCTTCCATCTCTGCAGTCAAGAACGGCAAGTGCGTCGACACCTCCATGGGTCTTACCCCCCTGGAAGGCCTGATCATGGGAACCAGATCCGGTGACCTTGATCCCGCCATCGTCGAGTTCATCGCAGGCAAGGAAAATATGACAGCTGCTCAGGTCGTCTCCGTACTCAACAAGAAGTCCGGCGTCCAGGCCCTGTCCAACAACCTGTCCTCCGACTTCCGCGATCTGGAAGCAGGCTACAAGGCCGGCAACGAGTATGCCAAGCTGGCCGTTGACGCTTTCTGCTACAGAGTTGCCAAGTATGTAGGCGCCTATGCCGCAGCCATGAACGGCGTGGACGTGATCGCATTCACAGCCGGCATCGGCGAGAACAGCCCCTTCGTACGCGAGAAGATCCTTGCATACCTGGGCTACCTGGGCGTTGACTACTGCGAAGAGAGGAACAAGCAGCGCGGCGACGTCGTAAAGATCTCCAAGGACGACAGCAAGGTTGCTGTATACGCCATCGCCACCAACGAAGAGCTTGCCATTGCCAGAGAAACATACGCGCTTGTTAAGTGATTTTCAGAAGTGAAATTTCCGCTTATAAAGTAATTGAATTTCTCGTTGACAAACGCATACCTCCTTCGTATAATAGCATTTGTGTGACCACTTAGAAGGTAAGGAGGTGTAACAATGTCGATCTGTCCTAAGAATAAATCTTCAAGAAGTCATAGAGACATGAGACGAGCAAATTGGAAAATGTCTGCTCCGACTCTTGTAAGATGCACAAAGTGCGGCACTCTTATGATGCCTCACAGAGTCTGCAAGAACTGCGGTTCTTACAACAAGAAAGAGATTATCAAGGTTGAAGATTAATCTGGACCTTTGAGTGTCTTAATTATTAGAGAAAGATGACCCCCGGACTATCGGTTCGGGGGTCTTTTCTTTTCTTGTGGAATCTCTGGAATATTCACAGTTTGCCAATGCAGCTGTTACAGTTTGCAGTACAAGCGGAGGGATTTCCGGAAAAGTTATAAATCAGACCAGAAGCAGATAGAAGATGGTGATAAAAATGTAAGGACTGTACCTGAAATGAAACAGGTACAGTCCTTTTCGTATTTATAGACAGTTGAATTAAATGCGGGCATACATATTTTGAGTAAATCCGGGAGCGAATTGCTCTATTTTTATCTCTCGTGCGAGGTAATGTTTTTCCAGTTAGTAAATCTGGAATATTTAGCTATAAGCTGAGCAGAAGCGAAGATATATGAAGAATTCATTATTCTGGCGCCATAAAGGGTGCCTTTTAAAACCGGTCCGGATGTTAAGTCAGGAAATAATAGAGTATCTGACCTTTTTGTGTTCGGCATGACAGAAAGGATAGACAGAAGAATTTTAAATTGAAAGTCCTAATTATATGTAAGCTGGGGAAAATGCCGCAATTGGAGGCAGACTGTTTCATATAAGAGAGATAGCGTTGCCATTATTCATTGATAAATTAATGAATAGAGCCATGTGTCTTACATACTGTAGTAATGGAGTTTTGAACATAATTAATAAATACAAAAAGGTTCGGATGTAGAAAATTCTGCTGACAAAGAATTTTTGTTTTTATGCATATGATGGCAGTCTATAGCTACACCATGGGTTTGCTATAGACTTGGATATAAGATATAATATGTAGTGGTTGATTAAGAAACTGACACTATGAATGTTGCGATTGTTAGGAATTTCTTATATATAGCCTAATTTATGCGGTGAGGATTATTGGCTAATCGTTCGGCATTGGCTGTTGATAGTATCCATGGAGTAATGTGCTGGTAAAAGAATATCTTGAAACCGCCGCTGCGGGATTGTCGGCTGTATCGCATCAGGAAGGATTATTTGTGGACAAACCATAATGGTGGCGTGCGTGGAAATGGAGTTGAGTTCTATTTTGAGACATTTAATTCAGTGTCACGGGATTCTGTTGCAGCTTTTCCTGATAGACGGGATCTGTATTGAACAGTTGTGATGAACATTAAAACAATATGTGATGAATTGATGGATTCAGCGCTGACCAGGTAAAGGATGTGCCTTCAGCATCTATGCTCAAGGGAATCGAACGGTGGAAGCTTATGCGCTTTCATGTTTGTGTTGTAAACATCCTTAAAAAGGAAAGGACATTAAAATGTCAGAATATTTCGCACATACCAGCGGTGACAAAAGAGAAACGTTATTGGAACATCTCTATAAAACAGCTGAATTGGCTGAAGCGTTTGCCAAAGAGTTTGACAGTGCTCCTGTTGGCAGACAGATTGCACTTCTTCATGATATCGGCAAACATACCAGATATTTTCAAGAGGTCCTGAAACGGGAACGAAGCGGGATAGATCATGCCATTGTTGGTGCAGAGGTGTATTTTGCACTTTGCGGAGAAGGCTATATACCAAATAAGAAGCTGGCGCTGACTATATGTATGTGCATTGCCTGTCATCACTCTGTACTTCATGGAATGAAAAGATACCTCATTCCGGCAGATTTTAACAGTTCTATGCAGATTATGACAGACGACGGGCAAAAGATAAATGCACTGTCAAATATCGAAGAGTGGAAGCAGATACTCAGCTTTGTACAGAAGAATGAATTACTGATCAAAATCAACAAAGGAGAGTATCTGGATATAAAAAGCATGAACCGGGCAGCAAGGATGTTTTATGCAAGAATGCTTTTTTCCTGTCTTGTAGATGCCGATTATACAGCTACCGCATCCTTTGAAGATCCTCAGTATCTGTGTGATTCAGATGGTGCTTCTCTTGATCCTGAAAGAAGGATGAGTGAGCTTAAAGCATATCGAAGCAAGGCGTTTCTAAACAGCCGGCCGTCTCCCATGAATCGCTTAAGAGAGGCAGTATTTCATGATGCCGAAGCTTCTGCTGGGCCTCCGGATGTATATACCATGACTGCTCCTACTGGTACCGGAAAAACTCTGGCTCTGATAGCATTTGCCTTGTCTCATGCTATTGAGAATAAGCAGAATAGGATTTTTATAATCTTGCCGTTTCTATCCATTATCACACAGAATGCGGAAATATACAGAAGAATTTTCGGAGAGGATGTGGTTCTGGAGGATGACAGTCAAACTGTGTATACAGAAAAGACAAGGCTATTGTCGGACAGATGGAGTGCTCCGATCATTGTTACTACCAGCGTTCGCTTTTTCGAAACGTTGTTCCGGGTCAGACCCACAGATGTTCGCAGACTTCATCAGGTGGCAAATGCGGTTATAGTGTTTGATGAAGCGCAGACTCTTCCTCCAGGGGTTACAGATGCCACAATGGAAATAATGCAGGAACTGGCACACAACTATAACACGACCATCCTGTTTTCCACTGCGACACAACCAAACTATGGCTACAGGAAATATCTTGCAAAGCTTCCGTTTGAATCTACGGAAATCATCCGTAACAGAGATGAACTGTTCCGGTCATATGATAAGGCCAAGAACACGGCAGTTACCTTTTCCACTGACTGTACATGGACTTTTGAGGCGCTGAAAGAACACTACAAAGATGAACTACAGACTCTATTTGTATTTAACACTGTAAAAAAGGCGGCTACAATGTATCAGGCGGTGAAGAGCTCGGGAAGCAGAGAGGTTTTCTATCTCAGTTCAGCTCTTTGTCCGCAGCATCGACTGGATATGCTGGAAACACTTAGACGAAAGTTTTATGAGAAAGCGCCAGTCTGGCTGATCAGCACACAGTGTATTGAGGCAGGGGTAGACGTTGATTTTCCCTGTGGAGCGAGAGAAATTGCACCATATACATCTATTGTTCAGACTGCAG
The DNA here is from genome assembly GCA_946614165.1 of uncultured Lachnospiraceae bacterium. Taxonomy (GTDB): domain Bacteria; phylum Bacillota; class Clostridia; order Lachnospirales; family Lachnospiraceae; genus CAG-791. The sequence continues at coordinate 9,905 of CAMOGQ010000035.1, read as the reverse complement.
GAAGAATTAACCGGAACGGCAGGGCCGATGGCAGAATGCTGATATTTCAGATGGACGATGATGAGGGAAGAGGGTTTCCGGGAACTGACTATAAGAATGAGGCAATGATTTCTTTATCGATGGCAAAAAAACGTACAATCAACCTGAATGAACCTGAGAATGTAGACGAATACTATCGTCAGCTCTTTACCGGTTCATCTAGCGGTGAAGAAGATGAAAAAGAGATAACGAAGGCAATCGAAGAAGAAGATTATGAAGCTTTATCCGATGCCTACCGTTTGATTGAACAGAGGAACCAGGATATCGTAATTGTTCCTTATCTGAGAGATCTATATGACGAAATAAGACAGGAGTTGGAAGAACAGGACTGGTGCCTGACTAAAAGTATGATGAAGGCGGCACAGAGCATCACAGTATCCGTAAAACTGAAGGAGGAAATGAAGCTTTGCTGCAGACAGCTCCGGATAAAAACAAGACAAGGATCGGAATTAACCAACTGGTATATGCTGGAAGATCATTCCAGGTATTTGCCTGATCTTGGGTTTTCTCAGGAACTGGAAATAGGACCTGCGCTGTTTGTCTAAAAAAATGACAGTTGGGGAAAACGGGATTGAAAGGAGAAACGATGTTCAGAGGAAAAGTAAGTGTATCATTGGATGTTTGGGGAGATTTCGCCTGCTTTACTCAGTCGGATGCAAAAGTAGAAAGAGTGTCTTATCTGATTCCCACGCCATCCGCCTGCAGAGGTATTTTGGAAGCGATTTATGCAAAACCGGTTGAGTTTATGTATCAGATTACCGGGATAGAAGTGATTAACCCAATCAGAACTATCAGTGTTAAAAAGAACGAGGTTACAAGGAAAGCTGCACTGAAAAAGAATAAACCAGTGTCACCGATCATAGTGGATGATAACAGAACGCAGCGAAACACTATCTATCTGAGGGATGTTTATTATCGTATTTATGCGGATATGCTGATTCGGTCAAAAGCAGACAGCAGGGTGACTCCAGAAAAAATAGAAAAAGAATTCAGGAACCGGGTGACAAAGGGAAAGTGCTTTTATCAGCCATATCTTGGAAACAGAGAATGTATGTGCTTCTTTGCACCGGTTGATGAGAGCAGGAAGCCTCTTCAGGAAAGCCGGGATCTTGGAATCATGCTTTATGATATTTTTGATCCCCGGCTTATGGAACCGTTGGATACAGAGAAAGGTACAGGAATGATCCAGGTTACCTACTACCATCCCTATATGATCAACGGTCACATAAATGTTCCAAAATACGATTCACCAGAGGTGTTTGGAAGGAAGGAGGACTGATAATATTGTATGAATCCATTTACAGATATGCCAGACAACATAATCTTACTCCTGTTCGTAACAGGGCAATGAGAATTTGTGCGGCATATATATGTATTAATGAGGAAGGAGTTTACGACCGGCTGGATGTAGTGCCGAAGGACCATAGAGTAAAGCGGATGTATCCTGACATTGGCAAGAACAGAGCTGCTTCAGGTACCAATGCCAATATGATCTGTAATAAGAAGGAATATATTTTCTGTGTTTCGGATGGTCAGGGAGGCGTGACAGGCAATGCTGCTAAACATACTGGCTGGTTGCAAATCACAGAAGAGGGAGCTCTCCACTCCGGTACAATGAAAAGTATCTGGCAGTTCTGTCAGAAAATTGAAACAGACAGGGATCTGTATGACCGGATCGAAAAGGAATTCCTTGAAGCAGGCATTAAAAACACAGATTTTATTTCCTTCAGAATCAATGGAAATAGGGCTGAAGAATTCCATGATTGGGAAGAATGGTTCGACAGAAAGATGGATCTGATGGATAGTGAGAAGAGGAAAAATGTGGAAACAGGCATATCTCTGATCACCGGAGAGCCTATCATCCCTATTCAGGGGAATGAGAAATTTCCACAGATTATGACTTCTCAAACAGGGACCGGATCCCCAATCTACTCATGTGCCCATAAGACAGTAAGTGGAGCTTCCTGTGCTTTTACGTCCTATGGGGTCGTTAACAGTCTGGGGAGTCCTATGAGTGTGGATGAAGCTGAGGCAATCAAAGCCGGCCTTGAGTACCTGCTGATGAGTCCTAAGAATCATTCGGATCAGTTTAATATTATCTACTGGTATGATAACGAAAACGTCGACGATCTTATTGAACTTTCAATCAAAGGATCCTTCGAAGATGATGAAGATGATGAAGTAGATGAAGATCAGTCTTCCGCTAAAGAAACGGCTTTTTCGAAGCTTCTGGATGCAGTCAGAAAAGGAACAGTTCCTGACATGGCCGAGGGACAGGGGAACTATCACATCATCCATTATGAGGTACCAGCAAAGGGAAGATTTTATCTGAATGGTGAACGGACAGGAAGATATTCTGCACTGTATCAGAATCTTTACTACTGGTATGACGACAGCTCCATTACTTACAATAATCGTAAGAGGGTCCTGTCAAATTTGTATGGAGTTCTGTTTGGGCTGTTGGAACACAAGAATTCTAAGGATAAGTTTAAAGAAATCAAAAACGAATATGGGACTGACAGAAGCAGACTTCTGGAAGCAATTCATGAGAACAGGCAGATTCCTGAGAAATTCTATGAAAAAGCCATCAAGCAGACCATACGTGTGTATCTGCATAATTTACAAACAGATGATGGTAAAGAAATCATAAAAGAAGTGAATTGGCCTGTTCCTATGCAGGTAATAAAGGTTTATTTAACAAGAAATGGAAAGGAGAGTTACAGAATGGATGCATTAGACCTCGAAAGTACGAGCACTGCATATAACTGTGGGCGGCTGCTTGCTGCCATAGACAGGCTGCAGAAAGTTTCTGCAGAATCAAAGGTCAATCTGACGATTGGGCAGAAGTATTTCAAGTCTGCGTCTAAGACCCCTGGAAAAGTGATGACCATGGCATTGGCAAATGAAGGCAATTATCTCAAGCGGGTCAAAAACGAAGGAACAAAGATTTATTTTATCCGCCTCCTTGGAGAATTGTCTGAGAAGGTAGGAGCATCTATTCCAGAAAAGTTCAGCAGAATGGAGCAGGGTGAGTTTATGCTGGGATATTTCTATCAGCAGAAAGAGTTTGTTAAAAAGTCAGATAACAACGAAAACAACAATGACAATGAAAACAATAACAGCGAGGAGGATTGAAAATGAGCCAGGTAATTAAAAACAGATATGAATTTATAGTGCTTGTAGAAGGTAAGATGTGTAATCCCAACGGTGATCCGGATATGGGAAATCTTCCCAGACAGGACAGTGAGACGGGATGCGGTTATATTACCGATGTGGCATTTAAGAGAAGGATCCGCAATTACGTAGATGATGGTTATGGGGCAGAAGCGGGAATGGAGATTTTGATGCGCTCAGGAACCAGCATTAATCGGAAAATTGCCGAGTCTGTAATGAAGGTTAATGACCTGAAGAAGGTGCCGGCAAAGTTTGCGAATCCAAAGGTCTCTGAAACTGCCCGGGATATGATGGAAAGGTACTGGGATGTAAGAACCTTTGGAGCAGTTCTTTCAACCGGACTAAATGCAGGTCAGGTACGCGGTGCAGTTCAGATTGGGATGGCAACCTCCGTTGATCCAATTGAGCTTGAAGATATCACGATCACCAGAATGGTATATGCAGACGGTAAAGACTTTACCACAATTGAAGAATATGAAAACGAAGAAAAGACCCGCGCTGACGATAAGAAGCGGACCATGGGATCCAAGAAGTTCACTCCTTACGGACTCTATGTTATGAAGGGTACTATCAGTGCATCTCTTGCTGAAAAGACCGGATTCAGTGAAGCTGATAGGGATCTTTTATTTGAGGCAATTCTTCAGATGTACAATCATGATATTTCGTCTTCTAAACAGGGCATGTCCGTGGTTTCCCCTTTGATTATCTTTAAGCATGTGGGTACACAGGATCCTGCCAATGCTGCTCAGAATGCAAGAGAGGCTAAGCTTGGATGCGCTTCTGCTCACAGGCTTTTTGCTCTTCTGGAAGTGAATAAGAAAGATGAAGTAGATTACGCCCGTGATATTACTGATTATGAGGTTGTCTTAAAGCTCTCTGAAGTACCGGCAGGTATTGATGTGGGTATTAAGGAAGAGCCTTTCAGTAATGTGGTTTACGGAGATAAGGTTCCTGAAACGGCAAAGCGTAACGGAATCTTGATCAAGTAATGGAAAAAGACGAAATCCTAATCTCGTGGCTTTCAGAGTTTGATTACTGTCCAAGAAGATTCTGGCTGAAAGCTATAGAGAAGCAGGAAGGGGATAATCAGTATACTGCAGAAGGAAGTATGGCTCACCAGCACGTTCATGGCGAGAGAGTCGAGAAGAGACGTGAGCAGATCAAAGTAACCGGGCTCCATGTGCGGTCTGAGAAATATAACTTATATGGAATCTGTGATTGTGTCGAATTCCAGGTGGATCAGGATGGTGTGAAGATTCCGTTTCTTGGTGAAAACTGTAAAGTTTGTCCTGTTGAGTATAAACATGGCAGGGCGAGAAACGAGCGAGAGTATAACGTGCAGCTTGCTGCTCAGGCCATCTGTCTGGAAGAAATGTATGGAGCCGCCATACCAAGGGGATACATTTACTATACCAGTGTACGACAGAGACATGAGGTAATTATTGATGATTCGCTTAGAGAATATACTGTGAAGGTAATTAATGACCTGACAAATTTCATTAGCGAAGGCAGACCTGCTATTGCCGTGTATAAAAAAAGATGTCATAGATGTTCAATCTATGACATCTGCTCTCCTAAAAATGTAATGGTTTCCAAATACATGAAAGGACTGTGGAAAGATGTATAAGGTGAACAGAGTCCTTTATATTTTGAACGACAAAACTTATATTCATTGTGAGCTGGAGTCTTTTATCGTAAGTGTCGATGGACAGGAGAAGAGTCGGATTCCATCCAATCTTGTAAGTCAGATCGTTATATTCGGAAATACAACAGTATCAAACTACTTTATTAAATACTGTTCCGAACATAAAATCCTTGTTTCTTATGTTTCTGCATTTGGAAATTATTATGGCGGTCTCAGAGGTAAAACAGTTGGTAATGTACTTCTAAGACAAAGGCAGTATAGACTTTATGATAATCAGGAAGATCGCCTTAATCTGGCAAGAAACATAGTTCTGGGTAAAGCACTTAACTCTAAAAAAGTTCTGGAATACTTTGCACGAGATGCAAAGGAGGAAAAAAAGGACAAACTAACAGATGTTCAGAAGAAAATCGAGGGAATGCTCCCGGAACTGAAAAATGCCGATAGTCTGGATAGAATCAGGGGATTGGAAGGAACAATCGGACAGAACTATTTCAGCGTATTTGACTGTATGATCAAGGCAAAAGAGCCTGAAATGTTATTTGTCAGAAGAAGCCGAAGACCTCCGGAAAATAACACAAATGCCATGCTATCGCTCCTGTATACACTGTTGACTCTGAACTGCGTTTCTGCACTGGAAACATTCGGTCTTGATTCTTATATGAGTTTTCTTCATGAACTGCATCCTGGAAGAGAATCGCTGGCCATGGACCTGGTAGAAGAATTTCGAGCGCCGCTTGTAGACAGATTTGTAGTAAGTCTAATTAACAGAGAACAGTTTAAGGACAAGGATTTTAAGGAAGAAGCAGATGGAATCCTTCTAAATGATAAGAGCAGAAAACGTTTGCTTGAATTATGGGAAAAGGAGAAAGAGGAAGAAGTTTTTTTTCCTCTTTATAAAAAAACAGTTCCAAAGAAGCTGCTTCCATATCTCCAGGCCCAGTTGCTGTCACAGTTTATAAGGGGCGATATTGATGAATATCCGCCATGGACATGGAATCCATAGGTGTAGAATGTTTGTTATTGTGACATACGACATTGAGAGTGAAACAAAAAGGATTAGAAAAGTTGCCAAGGTGTGCGAAAGCTATGGTTATCGTGTTCAAAAATCAGTTTTTGAGATGAATATTGATCCTGCACAACTGGTACATTTAATCAATGAACTTAAGCAGATAATTAATCCTGCAAAAGATTCGATACGAATCTATAAATGTGGGAAATCTATGAAAGGCAATATTGAGGTAATGGGAGTGAAGCAAAAAATAGAGGTTGCTGATGATACCGCTTTTTTTCTATGAGAACCTCAGGTCCACATCATTATAGTGGTCTTCGAGACTTGATTTTCTTGACATTCAATCATTTCAAGGATCTTTTACTACTTAGTATTAACTATATTTGGCTAGTAAATAATCAAAAACACAATTAATTGAGCGTTTTGCACAAAATACAGAGTGTATTTATGTGCATAATTGCAATGTCCCCTCGTGCGGGGGACTGGATAGAAACCAAAAGACGGGTACAACATGGAAACTGCGGAATGTCCCCTCGTGCGGGGGACTGGATAGAAACTTAATAGCGGTGGAGGCCAGGTCTGCAACGACCCCATGTCCCCTCGTGCGGGGGACTGGATAGAAACATTTTCCCGCTCCTTCTCAGATGCTCGTCTGTATGTCCCCTCGTGCGGGGGACTGGATAGAAACCGTGAGCTTGCCGCAAGGACCGTTAAGGCTCTGATGTCCCCTCGTGCGGGGGACTGGATAGAAACATCTTTGCATCACCCGGAATGTCACCGATCAGATGTCCCCTCGTGCGGGGGACTGGATAGAAACTCAGATTATCCCTTCCATAAATCATTTCATCCCATGTCCCCTCGTGCGGGGGACTGGATAGAAACTTTATTCATTCCACAAGTACGTATCCTTCAGACATGTCCCCTCGTGCGGGGGACTGGATAGAAACCTGACCTGAGAGACTTCTTAACCAAGAGTCTCATGTCCCCTCGTGCGGGGGACTGGATAGAAACTCTCAATACCAAGCTGGTAGATAACCAGTTTTTGGATGTCCCCTCGTGCGGGGGACTGGATAGAAACTACCTGAAGAAGCAGGGTGGTTATCAGGCTTAATGTCCCCTCGTGCGGGGGACTGGATAGAAACTTGAACTGAACTGAGAGACGTCAACAGTGCGGTATGTCCCCTCGTGCGGGGGACTGGATAGAAACACAGAAATACAGCTTGACAGCACTAATCAGCAGGATGTCCCCTCGTGCGGGGGACTGGATAGAAACCTGGGGGCAGCAGTTACATACATCCTGAAGGTGATGTCCCCTCGTGCGGGGGACTGGATAGAAACTGAATGAAAATTACTTTCAGTTCACGTTATCATGTCCCCTCGTGCGGGGGACTGGATAGAAACTTATGAGTTGCGATTCGTCTGTGGTGAATACCAATGTCCCCTCGTGCGGGGGACTGGATAGAAACGGGGTAAAATGCACAATCGGTGGCGTTGACGGATGTCCCCTCGTGCGGGGGACTGGATAGAAACATCAATGTGACTCTCGGCTCCGCTTTCGCCGGATGTCCCCTCGTGCGGGGGACTGGATAGAAACGTGCCTCCTGCATCATCTCCCCATCTGATAGAAATGTCCCCTCGTGCGGGGGACTGGATAGAAACTCATATGCCTTGACCGCTCTTTCAAGAGGCATCCCATGTCCCCTCGTGCGGGGGACTGGATAGAAACCAAGTGGCCGCACCCTATGGCTGCCACTGTAGATGTCCCCTCGTGCGGGGGACTGGATAGAAACTTGACGCAGACGATCTTGCCGTCATTGAAGATAAATGTCCCCTCGTGCGGGGGACTGGATAGAAACATCAAACACCATCCGTTGTCGTTCACGCAGTTATATGTCCCCTCGTGCGGGGGACTGGATAGAAACATTGACGGGTCCAGCTTCGGACGGAAACTCGAATGTCCCCTCGTGCGGGGGACTGGATAGAAACTCGACGGACGCCTGGGTGATGATCTCGATATCGATGTCCCCTCGTGCGGGGGACTGGATAGAAACGTATCTGGATGCGTCAAATTTTCCCATCATGATGTCCCCTCGTGCGGGGGACTGGATAGAAACATAGACGAACTGAACATCCTGGAGCCTAACAATGTCCCCTCGTGCGGGGGACTGGATAGAAACTACTACAATGACCGTGAATCTACACGAAGCGGATGTCCCCTCGTGCGGGGGACTGGATAGAAACCTTGAATCCCCTGTCATTGCAGAATGGATGAAAATGTCCCCTCGTGCGGGGGACTGGATAGAAACTTCTATGGGCTTGATAAATCTGAATCCTTTGAATGTCCCCTCGTGCGGGGGACTGGATAGAAACATTGCTGTCCTGCAGGCTGAACTTGAAGAAATCATGTCCCCTCGTGCGGGGGACTGGATAGAAACCTTTTACTACCCTGTCGTGGGCTTCGGACAGGATGTCCCCTCGTGCGGGGGACTGGATAGAAACATCTGTGTTTTGGTTTTCCCACTCTTGTCAATATGTCCCCTCGTGCGGGGGACTGGATAGAAACCTATGAGTCAGCCAGTGGACCTTGCGAAGGTCAAGTCCCCTCGTGCGGGGGACTGGATAGAAACCTATTTTCACGGGATCCGTCGTCGATTCCCTGATGTCCCCTCGTGCGGGGGACTGGATAGAAACTCCACGGGCCCCGGCACTCTGACAGTCTTTGTCTTGTCCCCTCGTGCGGGGGACTGGATAGAAACTTTGAAGGCCTTGTATTCCTTTGCCTCTGCCTCAATGTCCCCTCGTGCGGGGGACTGGATAGAAACCCTTTAACAATTTCTCCAGGAGCGTTGTCGCATGTCCCCTCGTGCGGGGGACTGGATAGAAACTCAACAGCCTGCGCAGCATGATCAAAGAAGCTGTATGTCCCCTCGTGCGGGGGACTGGATAGAAACGCTGCGGTCCCGTACTTTGTACGAGACCTCGCCATGTCCCCTCGTGCGGGGGACTGGATAGAAACCTGTTTGGCATCGCATCTCCAGCAAAGAATCAATGTCCCCTCGTGCGGGGGACTGGATAGAAACGAGCAGCGGTGGAAACATCGTTGAGCAGTTACCATGTCCCCTCGTGCGGGGGACTGGATAGAAACTCGATATAGCCGTCACGCACCATGCTGATTGCCGTATGTCCCCTCGTGCGGGGGACTGGATAGAAACATTCCGATTGAATGGCTTGAGAGCCGCATCAAATGTCCCCTCGTGCGGGGGACTGGATAGAAACATTCCGATTGAATGGCTTGAGAGCCGCATCAAATGTCTCCTCGTGCGGGGGACTGGATAGAAACCTTGGCATCCCGGAAAAAGTGGTCCAGGGAGTTATGTCCCCTCGTGCGGGGGACTGGATAGAAACATGCCAGTGCCCAGAGCAGGAATATCACGCACAATGTCCCCTCGTGCGGGGGACTGGATAGAAACTAACCTTCATTGCGGATGACGGCACCCGGAAGATGTCCCCTCGTGCGGGGGACTGGATAGAAACAAGAATTCCTTCTGGCATTACAGTCTGACCTACATGTCCCCTCGTGCGGGGGACTGGATAGAAACCCGGAGGATGCAGCTCCCCGTGGAGCAGATCACATGTCCCCTCGTGCGGGGGACTGGATAGAAACCGATGATGAAAATGTTCATGGTCCACCTGTTTATGTCCCCCCGTGCGGGGGACTGGATAGAGACATTCAAAAGACTTAGACAAATAGACAGCAATGTGTCCCTCCGTGTGAGGGACTGGATAGAAACAACAAGCAGCGAGGCTATGTCGTGAAGATTAATGTCCCCCTGCGTGGGGGACTGAATTAAAAACAACAGCACGTTCTGTACAATAATATGGGCAGTATACTATTGCGTGGGGTTAGATAGAAAAGTTGACTAATTCATAGTTATCTTTCTGAGTAGAGAAACATGCCCCCGGACCATCGGTTCGGGGGTCTTTAGGACAAACGCATAAAGATTACGTTTCATAAGCAAAATAAAGGAATTCTCGTTA
>CAMOGQ010000034.1 GCA_946614165.1 uncultured Lachnospiraceae bacterium | reverse complement strand
TGAAGGCGGTGGTCTTATAGTAGTACATGCAGTAGAGGCCCAGGTACCTGCTCCATTCCGTGTCTTCGTAGAGAAGAGCGGAATATTTCATTTCTTCGGCCTTCTGCTCCAGGTCTTCGCTGAGGATCTCTTCGATGGAAAAGGAGGTCAGCTTCAGGAGATTTTCGAAGAAGGGAAAAATAGGGGGTACTTTGCGCTCCTTGCGGATGGTGGCCAGGGTAGACGAGGAAATCCCCAGTCTGGAGGCCAGTTCCCTGTCGGACGTGATATGGTTCTCTTTCTTGATAAAATCAAGATTTCTGAACAGGTTCTCGCCGGCGGTTCTGGAATCGGTGAGTTTCATGCGGTCTCCTCCCTCTGTTTTTCGGCTGTGTCGACTGGATTTTTTTGATGATAGTACTGAGTATAGTACCGGAAAGACCCTTTCATCAATAGGACGGGAGCAAATTGAATTCGAAAAATGGAATCGGATTCGGAAAATGAAACAGGCATCCGCGTTTCCGTATGGAAACGCGGATGCCTGTGCTGTTTTCCGATAGGATCAGACATCGATGCGGTCGCCGAAGAAGATGACCGCGAACATGCCGGGGCCCACATGGGCGCCGATGACGGGGCAGAGCATGCGCCTGCAGATATCTGCCCCGGGGTTGACGGCCTTCAGCTGGGAGATGAGTTCGTCCGCCCTGTCGTCACAGTCCGCATGGACTACATAGGCGCGGTCCGGAAGAGAGGTGTCCCTTCTTTCCCGGTAGATGTTCACCAGCTCCTTCATGGCCAGCTTTACCCCTCTCTTTTTCCGGATGGTGGGAAGTTTTCCCTTTGAGTCGATGACCAGGATCGGCTTGATGCTCAGGGCAGTGCCCAGAAGAGCGGTGGCGGGATCGATCCTGCCGCCCCGTTTCAGATACATGAGATCGTCCACCATAAAGACATGGCAGACTTTCCATCGGAGCTCGTTCAGCTTTTCCATGTTTTCCTCCGCGGACAGGCCCTTTTCCCGGTTCAGGGCCGCCTGCTCGGCCAGAAGGCCCATGCCGCCGGTGGCGGAGAGGGTATCCACGGGATAGACGGCTGCCTGAGGGCAGTCTTCGGCCAGGTCCCTGGCTGCCAGACGGACGGAGTCGAAGGTCTTGGTCAGGCCGCTGGACAGAGACAGGTAGAGGACGTCCATGCCCTTTTCCAGCCAGGGCCTGAAGATATCGATATACTGCTGGGGCGTGACCTGGCTGGTCCTGGTCTCGATGCCCTGTCTCTGGGCATCGTAGAAGGGCTTTAGGTCCTCTTCCTTTTCCAGCGCAGTGCAGAACTTTTCCTGACTGCCGATGGTATACATCATGGGGACGAAACGAATGTCGTGTTCTCTGGCAAAGGACTCGTCCAGATCTCCGGACATGTCCATATATATTACATACTGATTCATTCTGGTGACTCCTGAGATGGTTTTATTTTCCCGGCTATTATAATCGGACAGAAAATATGGTACAATGGTCAATAAAGAAACATACGAAACATAAGTAACAGATTTGTTAGTTTTGTTTCATAATTCGCGCCGGGGGAAAGGAAGCGTGAGGAGACATGACGGATATGCAGCAGGAAAAGGAAAGGGCAGGAAAAAAGGAAGACCGCAGGGTCCGGAGGACCCGAGCCAGTATCAGAAGGGCTTTTCTGGAGCTGCTGGACGAAAAGAAATACGGACAGATCACGGTGACGGAGCTGTCCGAGAGGGCGGATATCAACAGGAAGACTTTCTACGCCTACTATGCGGGCATAGAGGACCTGCTCTGGGATATGGAGAAGGACCTGGTGGCAGACTACGAGGAGATCTGCAGCGGGATGAATTTCAATATTTCGGGATTTGACGGAAAGAAATATTTCCAGGAGATCGGAAGGATCATCGACGCCAACCTGGAGATCCTCAAAAGACTGGGAGATCTGGGACTCCTGCCGGATCTGGTGGTCAGGATCAAGGACATGACGGTACAGAAATTTCTGGAGAAGAATGCGGGGGCGGAGGCGGAGACGGATATCCGCATCTCACTGACGGCGGAATACGTTGCCACGGGCGTCCTGGCCATGTTCAGCCGCTGGATCATGGACCCCCAGATGAACCTGGACGCTTTCGTGGACTTTGCCGGCGCCCTGGCCGTGGGAGGGATCCGGGAGGCCTTTACCAGGATCCACGGGGCGGAAACATAAAAAAGAGCAAAAAAAAAGGACCATCCGATCTCCTGCATCCGATGGTCCGTTAGGAAAATTCCAACAATCTCATTTACGTGTCCTCCTTATTCAGTTTTGTAATGAACAACCCATGTAATCAATAATCTTTTCTGGAAGGATTCAACTGTCCAACGGTTTGTTCCTCTCTTTCTTTTGTTGAGTTTATTGTATGACACGGGTCCGGATTTGTCAAGGAATAATCTGATAATATTTTTACCAGATGCCATATTAACTCTAAAAATACTAAATTATCAGATTTAAAAGAATATTCTTTTATAAATGCATATACAAAGGACGCGGCCCCCTGCCGCGTCCTTCGTTTCTTTCATGCATGTAGTTCCCTGGCCGTGGGGCCACGGGGCCTTCAGATACTTTCTTCCGGCTTTCCCGGATCCTCTGCCTTTTTCTTCCCTCTGCCTTTCCTTTCCGGCAGGCGCAGAAGCTCCAGGCCTGCGTCACAGACATTTCCCTCCACGGCCTGGGAGAGCCACTGGGCCATGCTGACCCCGGAGGAGGATTTTAAGAAGAAGGCGGGCTGTCTCACGGCGGTATGGATGGTGCCGCCCCCCGCCAGGGAGGGATGGCGGAAGTCGTAGACGAAGATGCCCATATCCGGATCCAGTTCCTTCAGGTCCCTGACCATCCGCCGCATCTGACGGAAGTAGAGGTCCTGCAGCGAGGCGTCGGTCCGGTATTCCTTGTAATGCATGTCACTGTAGAAGGCGGAGAGGAGGTAGTCCCTGGTGGAGCCCGCGTAGAGGCAGCGGAAGCGCTTTCCGTTCCTCTTATAGAGGGCCCGGTACCATTCCAGGGCCAGATTGGAGCCGTTCACGTCCTTCCACCTGGTCTTTTCCGTATTCCATACTTTTTTGAGCACATGGCGCCATCTGCCGTAGTAGAGCTGGGCGCTGTCGGACAGAAGGGTAATGTCGCTGACCCGGGGATAGAAGGCGTCCGCGATCTCTTCGGCCACCGCCGGCACGGCAAAGGCACCGGCGCTGTCGCCGGCGATGAGGAGCCTGTCCGGATCCGGGAAAAAGGCCCGGCAGGTCTCCATGGCGGAGAGGAAATTTTTCCGGCCATGGAAGTGGAGGACCTGGTCCTCGTTTTCCGCGGGGGGATCTTCCGGGGCGTCCGCCTCGGGCTTATAGGTCAGCTCCGCGTCTCCCAGATGCATGTCTCCCGTGGAATAGGTGATGACCAGAAAATTCCAGTCGTGGAAGGGATTGATGGCTTCCAGGGTGGCGGTGATCCCGTTGTGGATGTTCATGATCTGGGTGAAGGGGCGGAGATTTTCCCAGTAGTAGTTGGGCATCCAGGCGGCGGTCCTGCCGCCCGTGACGGGCCTGGCCGCCGTATAGGGGTTCCAGGCAATGCCTCCGCCGGACAAAAAGATGCACAGATGCTTTGAGCTTCCTGTTCTCAGATAGATATGATAGGGGGATCCGTCTCCGCAAAGGCCCTCCGGCAGGAGCTTTCTGTACCAGGTATCGGGGGCCATTTCCGTCTCATCCTCCAGAAGAGGGGCTTCCAGGGCGGAGCCGGCGATGCTGTGGTCGATGGCATGCTCCACGAACTCGCCTACCCTGTAGGCGATGGTGGAGAGCTGGGCGGAATTATCCTGGGAATTCAGGAAGGGGAAGGGAATGGCGGGCATGTGGTTCACCTGCTTGAAAGAAAAAAGGCCGCGGCCTTATGCGCGCCGCGGCCGGAAATAGGGTTACAGATTCAGAAGCTTATGGAGGGCGGACCTGACCTGGTCAAAGGAGAAGATCAGGGCCCAGGCGGTCAGGATGACCATGACGGCCATACAGACAACGGCGGGGAAGATGACATGGTTCCATCCCAGCAGGATGGGAATGATCTGAAGCATGCAAAGGAAGATGTTCAGCACCAGGTAGACGATGTATTCGTTCATGGGCATGTCCAGGCTGCGGGCAATGCCCAGGGTCGCCAGGACCAGCCACAAAAAGCCTACGGGCAGGATATAGGAAAGGCTCCAGCCGGAAGACTTCATGTAGTAGTCGAAAAAGAGGCATACGGCCATGATCACGTAGGTCTGGGAGGTGAACATCTTGAGCATGTCGGACCGGTAGTTGAGCCCGATCAGCACGTCCGCCCAGATCAGGACGCCCACCAGGGCGGCGATCAGGGTCCAGGGGGCATGAAATCCGGTGAGGATCTGGACGGCGGCCAGGACCACCAGCCAGGAGACCAGGATAAAGGAAACGATCCTGGCGATCATGACGGCGGAGAAGGTCTTGTTTTTCAGGGCCGGAAACACGTCCGGCTCCGGATGTCCGGAGAGAGGGCCCTGGCAGAGAGGGCAGCAGGCCTTGCCTCCGTGGATTATGACTCTGCATTTCTGACAGTACTGCATACGGGATCACCTCACTCTTCCCGGTCAGCCCGGGCCTTTTCCTGCAGACGCTCCTCCAGGGCTTCCCTGGCCATCTGGGCGGCGAATTCGTCCCCGGAATCTTCCGGCGCGTCATAGTCGTTGGTGGCAAGTTCCACTTCGATCTCCATATCCGTCATGGCGCGGAAGAAGTTCATCATGACGTTATGGGTCTTGAAGGCGGAGGCAACGCCGAATACCAGCCTGTCTCCGAAGGAGCTGATGCTGATCTGGCAGTCGGGGGCTGCCATGAAGCAGGAAAACTTGTCTATATAGGGGACCAGGATGTCGGGCATGGTGACCCTGCCCACGTTGGAGACGGTGCCGGTGATGCCCCTCTGGATGCGGCTGTTGGCCATGGAAATGACCAGGTCCTTGATAAAGAGGGGAACCACCTTGACGGCCAGGTTGTGCTCCAGGCGGGAGTAGCCCTGCATGGTCAGGGCCACCTGGTCGTCCTTCAGCTGCCGGTCGAAGCTGGCCTTGACCTCGTCGATGATGGTCTGGAGGTCCCCGTCGTAATGCTCGGGATAGAAGGCCACGTTGATGACGCCGAAGAAATTCCTGGTGGTCTCGGAATGGAAGTAGTTGCGGAGATTGACGGGAACGCTCAGGACGATGGGGAGCTTCTTTTCCCGCTGGGACATCTCCTTGATGATGGATTCCATGTAGAGGGCCGTGGTGAAGATGGCGATGGTGGAATGATGGGCCCTGGCGGCCTGAAGGAATTCCGAGGTGGAAACAGTCCCTTCCAGCAGATGGACCCGCAGGTTCTCGTCCCTCTCGCCCTGCAGGTGGTAGGCCCTTTTGGGGGCGTTCTTGTCCTCCAGGGGCTTTCCTTTCATTTTTTCGTAGAACTTGGTGAAGGCGTCGGATTCCTTGTTCCGGATAGAGGAGCGGACCGGCAGGACCAGGTCGTCGTCGAAGTTATGACGGATCTTGAGATAGTTTGTGACAATGGCCTTTAAAAACTCCATGGCCCCTGTCCCGTCCGTCAGCACATGGAACATTTCCAGGTTGATCCGGCAGCCGTGGTAGACCACCCGGTAGAGGAGGTTGCGGCGTCCGGAAAAATAGATGGCGCTGCAGGGAGGCTTGTTCTCCTCGTGGGAAACGGCCTTGATGTTGGAGGTATCCAGATAGTACCAGAAAAGGCCCTTGCGGAGAATGCAGTTGAAATAGGGAAATTCCTTCACGGTCCTGTCCAGGGCCAGCTGAAGGATGGGGCCGTCCACCTCTTCCTTCAGAACGCAGGTGATCCGGAAAACGCGGGTATCCGTACCTTTGGTGGTGGAAGGAACGATCTTGGCGGCATTATCGATTTTGTACCATTTGGGACTTGCATGCGGCATTGCGATCACCTCATCAGATCTTAAAATTGCCGGAGTATGCGGAAAAAAACGCACGCAGGGGCCTGACGGCTGCTATCCAGTTCATTATAGCATGAAGAGGGCGGGAATGTTACTGAATGGGACAAAAACTGTCACACCAAAGGGGCATCTGTAAAAGGAAAAAGGCCGGTTTTACATGAAAAAAGCACCTGCCCGGAGGCAGGTGCCAGGGAAGCCGGAAAGCCGGGGGTCAGTCGCCCAGGAAATGCCCGATCAGAGCGAAAATCCCGAAGGCGGCGATGTCGATCATGACGATGGTGGAGCCCACGGGGGTCTCTGCCAGGATGGAGATCAGGATGCCGAGAGCAGCGCAGGCCACGGAAAGAGCCGCGGAGCAGAGGGTCACGGACAGAAAGCTGCGGAAGATCCGCATGGCCGACAGGGCCGGAAAGATGACCAGGGCCGAGATCAGAAGGGATCCCACCAGGTTCATGGCCAGGACGATGATGACGGCGATGACCACGGCGATCAGCAGGTTGCAGGCGTCCACTCTGGTGCCCACGGCCGCCGCGAAGGTCTCGTCGAAGGTCACCGCGAAGATCCTGTTGTAGAAGAGGATAAAGGTGATGACCACGGCCACGGCCAGGACTATGCAGAGCCATACCTCCTGTCTGGTCAGGGTCAGGATGGAGGTGGACCCGAACAGGGTGGAGCACACATCTCCCGACAGATTGGTGGAGGTGGAAAAAAGGTTCATGAGAAGATAGCCTGCGGCCAGGGCCCCCACCGAGACCATGGCGATGGCCGCGTCTCCCCGGATCTTTGTATTGGACCCGGTCCTGAGCAGCAGCACGGCGCACAGGACCGTAGCCGGCAGGACAAAGAGCATCTGGTTGGTCAGATTCAGGACGGAAGCCACCGAAATGGCGCCGAAGGCCACGTGGGAGAGTCCGTCGCCGATAAAGGAAAAACGCTTCAGGACCAGGGTCACCCCCAGAAGGGAAGAGCAGAGGGCGATCAGGATGCCCACGATCAGGGCGTAGCGGACGAAGGGATAGGACATGTAGAGTGAGAGCTTTGCGATCATGCTTTTCCCTCCTTTCCGGCAAGGGGCCTTACGGGCTGCTTCTTTTTGCGGACCTTCATGTTCATCCGGTCCTCCCTCTGGGGATCCAGAAATTCCCTGCCGGCCCGGCTCTCCAGATATTCCTCCCTGCTGCCGAAGAAGACAGTCTCTCCGATGTGGAGGATATGGGTGGCGTAGGAGACGGCGGCGGCTATATCGTGGGAGACCATGATGATGGTGATCTTTTCCTCCCGGTTGAGACGGCGGATCAGCTGGTACATTTCCGTGGTGGCTCTGGGATCCAGGCCGGCCACGGGCTCGTCCAGAAGGAGAAGGCGCCTTGTGGCGCACAGGGCCCTGGCCAGAAGGACTCTCTGCTGCTGGCCTCCGGACAGGTTGCGGTAGCATTTGCCCGCCAGGTCCGAAACGGACATGAGCTCCATGTTCCGGCGGGCCAGTTCCCTGTCCTGCCTGGTATAGAAGAAACGGCGGCCCAGTCTGTTCTGGCAGCCGGAAAGGACGATCTCGGACACCGACGCGGGGAAGTCCCTCTGGACCGGTGTCTGCTGGGGAAGATAGCCGATCTCCCGGGCGCTTAAGCCGTCCCCGTGCAGGACTTTGCCCGAAAGAGGGGACTGGAGCCCTAAAAGGGTCCGCATGAGGGTGGACTTGCCGGAGCCATTCTCGCCCACGATGCACAGATAGTTGCCTTCGTTCAGTTCAAAATTCATATTTCTGACCAGAGTCCTGTCGCTGTAGCCCAGGGTCAGATCCCTGGCGGAAAGAAGTGCCATAAATGCCTCCGTAATATTTGAAAATGAAATTCATTTTCAGATTATAGCACCAAAAAAAGACCTGTCAACCACCGGCATGCCGGAAGAGAAGACAGGAAAAGGGAGGGATGCATTAAAAGACACAAAAAAAGAGGGCTGCCTGTCACTTTTCTGATCAGTCAGCCCTCATTAATGAAAATTAAGCAATCTCATTTACGTGTCCTCCTTTTATTCAGTTTTAGGATCTTACTTCAGTTCTGAAAATATGACTACGGTTCCAAATCTCTTCTGGTATTTAGATTTTAGAACCAATCCTAATCATTTCAATGGAGTGTACCTCCTTTGTTTTATCTGTTAAGTATATTCTAGCGGCTGGATGCCTTTTTGTCAACAAAAAATCTGAAAATTTTTAAGAAAATCTCTTAATTGGTGCGCTAATGATACAATTATCTGAAAACATAAACATTTCACACAATTAAAACAGATTCACGGGATCACGGCCTGGCCGGACCTGAGGATGCCTTCGGGATCCCCGGGGCATAAAAATAGGGCTGCCAGACTTTCTCGTCATCCGGCAGCCCTATTCGGAAATTTCCTTCAATACCATTTACGTGTCCTCCTTTTGTTTTGGTGATTTTATTGTAAACCTGGGGGCGGCTTTTGTCAACAAGAAATCAGACAATTAGCCTATAAAAGTCCATATAAAGAATAATTTAATTAATTAACTGACTTTTCAAACAATTCAAACAGGAGATGCTTTTTGCCGAAATGAAAAAACACTGCATAATTATTAGGAATACCAAGGTTTTTCTGTTATAATGACACAAATCCCAAAAACAGGAGGTGCATTGTTTTGAAAGTCGGATGTGTTAGGGAAATCAAGAACAATGAATTCCGTGTCGGTCTGACACCGGATAACGTCAGGAGCTATGTGGCAGCGGGCCACCAGGTCCTGATCGAAAAGGGAGCCGGCCTGGGTTCCGGTTTTACCGACGAAGAGTACGCGGCCGCGGGAGCGGAGCTTGTGGAAGGCGCCGCCGATGTCTGGAAGAACGTGGAAATGATGGTCAAGGTCAAGGAGCCTCTGGAAGAAGAGTGGCCTCTTTTCCATGACGGTCTGATCCTCTTCACCTACCTGCACCTGGCAGCGGACAAGGAGCAGATGGACGCCCTGCTGGCCGGCAGAGTCAAGGGCGTAGCCTATGAGACTCTGATCGAAAAAGACGGCAGCATTCCCCTTCTTGTGCCCATGAGCCAGATCGCGGGCCGCCTGTCCATACAGGAAGGCGCCAAATATCTGGAGAAGCGCTTCGGCGGCGAAGGCATTCTTCTGGCCGGCGTTCCCGGCACGCCCAAGGGCAACGTGGTCATCCTGGGCGGCGGTACCGTGGGTGCCAATGCCTGCAGAGCGGCCGTGGGAATCGGCGCCAACGTCACCATTATCGATATCAACCTCAAGAGACTGGAGCACCTGGACGAGATCTACGGCGCAAGGATCCAGACCCTTGTCTCCAACGACGCCAACATTGAAAAGGCTGTGAAGGACGCCGACCTGGTCATCGGATCCGTGCTGATCCCCGGCGGCACCACACCCAAGCTTTTCAAGAGAAAATATCTGAAGGAAATGCGTCCCGGCGCCGTCTTCGTAGACGTGGCCATCGACCAGGGCGGCTGCGGCGAATCCAGCCATGTCACTTCTCATGACGACCCGGTCTTCATCGAGGAAGGCATTGTCCACTACTGCGTCGGCAACATGCCCGGTGCCGTGCCCAGGACCTCCACCATTGCCTTGACCAACGCGACGCTGCGCTACGGTCTGCAGATCGCCTCAAAGGGCCTGGAGGGGGCCTGCAGGGACAACCCTGTACTTTATTCGGGCATCAATACCTATGACGGAAAACTGACCTGCAGGAACGTTGCAGACGCCTTCGAGGGCTATGAATACACGGATCCTGCAGACCTCTTCTGATGGGCCCCGTTGACAGGGAAGAAAGCAGAAAGGTAAGGACCTTGAAGAGGGCGGCCGCCGGTGCCATACCCGTGATCACGGGCTATATGGTGCTGGGGGTCGCCTTCGGCGTTCTTCTCAGGGATGCGGGCTACGGGATCCTCTGGGCCCTTCTTATGAGCTGCCTGATCTATGCGGGGTCTTTGCAGTTCGTCCTGATCCCTCTGATGACAGGCGGGGTCTCTATCCTTTCCGCCGCCCTGGTCTCTTTCCTGGTCAATGCCCGCCACCTTTTCTACGGGATCAGCATGCTGGTGCGCTACCGGGACATGGGAAGGGCAAAGCCCTACCTGATCTTTTCCCTTACGGACGAGACCTACGCCCTGGTCTGCGGGGGAGCCCCGGAGGGGACCGACGAAAAGCTCTATTTCCTCCTGGTCTCCCTGATCGACCAGAGCGCCTGGGTCCTGGGGAGCCTTCTGGGATGCGCCCTGGGGGCGGTCCTGCCCTTTGACACTGCGGGGATCGACTTTGCCATGACGGCTCTTTTCATCGTGATCTTCACGGAGCAGGTCCTGACGGCAAAGGACCGCTTTCCGGCGGCGGCAGGAATCGGTCTTTCCCTCCTCTGCCTTCTGATCTTCGGAAAAGAAGCCTTTCTCATTCCCTCCATGGCCCTGATCTTCGGGGTCCTGACGGCCCGGGGGGCATGGGAGGAAAGGAAGAGAAAGGAGGCTGAGGGTCCGTGAAAAGCCTTCTGATCGTTGCCGCGGCGGCAGGCGTTACCATGCTGCTCCGCTTCCTGCCCTTTATGATCTTTTCGGGAGGGCGCAGGATCCCTCCCTTCCTTACCGTCCTTACCGGCCTTCTTCCCCCGGCCGTCATGGGCATGCTGGTGGTCTACTGTCTGAGAGGCGTATCCCTCTTTTCGGGAAGCCGGGGCCTTCCGGAAGCTGCCGCCTCGGCGGCGGTGGTCCTTTCCTATGTATGGAAGCGGTCCACTCTTTTGTCCATTGTCATCGGCACGGCTCTCTACATGTTCCTGGTCCAGACGGTTTTTACCGCCTCCCTGTAGGAAAAATCAGACACCTGGGCCGGATACTGAAATTTTTCTAAAATAAACGGATTTCTATTCAAAAATATCCGCTGTCTGTGCTATAATCGGTAACTGTGCCGCCGGGGGAAAAGCGGCATTTTTTGGGAAAAAAGCAGAAAGGTGTAGCAGAAAAATGCAGCAGGATATGAAAGAGCAGGAACAGCACGTACTGCTCACTTACCTGGAAAACCACATGGAAGAACGTTCCGATTACCAGGGTAAGAACAATACAATGCCGGAGAAGCAGGTCAGGGAGCTTCTGACCCTGCGGGACGAGGACAGGGATTTCCAGAAGCTCATGCTCTATTATGAGTGTGCCATGCAGGAGGTCATGACCAAGGTCCAGATCCTCAACAAGGAGCTGATGCTCAACAACCGGCGCAGCCGGATCGAAATGATCAAATCCAGACTGAAAAAGCCCCGCAGCATCTTTGAAAAGATGGAGCGGCTGGGAATCGAATTCACGGTGGAGAACATCGAGGACTCCCTCAGCGACATCGCCGGCGTCCGGGTGATCTGCTCCTTCGTGGACGACCTCTACAAGCTCAGGGACTGTCTTCTGGGCCAGGACGACGTAAGGCTGATCCAGGAGAAGGATTACATCCACCATCCCAAGAAGAACGGATACCGGAGCCTGCACCTGATCATCGAGGTGCCCGTCTATCTGACCCACGAGAAAAAGAACGTACGGGTGGAGGTCCAGCTTCGGACCATAGCCATGGACTTCTGGGCTTCCCTGGAGCACAACCTTCGCTACAAGCAGGACGTGATCGGGGCAGACGCCATTTCCAGGGAGCTGCAGATGAGCGCGGAGATGGTCAACCAGCTGGACCAGCGCATGGTCCAGATCAGGGAGAGGATCGACACCACCCAGTCCATGCTGGGCGGGGGATCCGACGACTACTGGTCCTGAACAGGGGAAAAGCTCCCGAAAGCATGAGAACGATCAAAGGCATGCGGAAATCAGTTTAAGTAAGACTGATTCCGCATGCCTTTTCTCATTCTGCCTTTATGGTCTTAAAATGCCTGCCTTTACTCTTCCTTTCCCGCGATGCCGAAAGTAAAGATGGTGGTAGTGTCATAGCGGGCGCCGGCCCTGAGGACGGAGCCCTCGAAGGCGGGAGTGTTGATCTCGTTGGGATGGTGCTGGGTCTCCAGGGCAATGCCCGAGCGGGGGCCGTAATAGTGGCCGCCCTTACCCTGGTTGTCCAGAGCGTTGCCGGAATAGATCTGCAGGGCAGGCTGGTCGGTGGCCATGGTCAGGGTGATGCCGGATTTGCCGCCTTCCAGGTAGGCCACGTCGCGGAGGCCTTCCCCGGCCAGATCGAAGGAGTGGTCGTAGCCGCCCCCTGCCATGAGCTGGTCATTGTTCATGTCAATGTCCCGGCCCACGGTCTTTGCCGTGCGGAAATCGAAGGGGGTGCCGTCTACGGGATCGATACCCAGGGGAATGCCGGCCTTTATGGGCGTATAGCCGGGGGCATCCACGCAGAGCAGGTGGTCAAGAATATCTCCCTTTCCTTCCCCGTTCAGGTTCCAGTAGCTGTGGTTGCACATGTTGCAGACGGTGTCCTGGTTGGACTGGGCCTCGATGTGCATGGTCAGAGTGTTTTCGTCGTTCCAGAGGAAGGTGGCGGATGCCAGAAGGCGTCCGGGATATCCCTGGTCCATATCGGGGCTGTCCAGGGTAAAGCGGACTCCGTTCAGGGCTTCCAGGACCTCTCCCTCCCAGATCCTCCAGCTGTAGGTGTCGGGGCAGCTGTGGAGGTTGTTGTCGCCGTCGTTTTTATAAAGGGTATAGGTCTTTCCGTTCAGAGTAAAGGCGGCGCCTGCGATCCGGTTGGCGTTTCGGCCCACCAGGGCTCCGAAAAAGGCTTTGCAGCCTTCGTAGGGGGCGGCGCTGTCGAAACCCAGGGTGACGTCGGTCATTTTCCCGTCTTTGTCGGGGACGATCACGGACTGGATGGTGCAGCCCAGGTCCAGAAGCGTCACGCTGGAGCCGGATGCATTGGTAAGGGTATAGGCGGTCACACTCTGACCGTTTTTGATTTTTCCAAAATCGGATTTTGTTACAGGCATGGCAGGGTTCTCCTTTCAGGGCGGATCATGGTCTCTTTTTACAGAGGAAGGAATTAAGGGTATTTTACTACATCCTTCTTTAAATTTGCAGTGGATTATCTAAAATGGTCCGATTCATGTTACAATTACTCTGTATGCCGCCCGGAGGCGGCCAAAGAAGTAGAAAAAGAAGAGAAAGTGCAGGGAAAGCATGGCAGAAGGATTCATACCGGTCAGCAGAAAAGAGATGGAAGAGAAGGGACTCTCCGGAGTGGACTTTGTCTATGTGGTGGGCGACGCCTACGTGGACCATCCCAGCTTTGGCTGCGCCATTATCGCAAGGCTCCTGGAAGCCCACGGATTTTCCGTAGGCCTGATCTGCCAGCCTGACTGGAAAGACCCCGAAAGCATTGCCGTATACGGGGAGCCCAGGCTGGGCTTTCTTGTATCCTCCGGAAACATGGATTCCATGGTCAACCATTACACGGTCTCCGGAAAGCGGCGGTCAAAGGACTCCTATTCTCCCGGCGGGGTCATGGGAAGGCGGCCCGACTACGCGGTCATAGTCTACTGCAACCTGATCCGCAGGACCTTCAAGAAGACCCCTGTCATCATAGGGGGGATCGAGGCCAGCCTCAGGCGCCTCGGCCACTACGACTACTGGTCCGGAAAAGTAAGGCGGTCCATCCTTCTGGATTCCGGCGCCGATCTGATCTCCTACGGCATGGGAGAGCATTCCATTATAGAAATTGCCGAGGCCCTGGACAGCGGCCTCTCTGTCAGAGACATTACCTTTATCCGGGGGACCGTCTACAAGACCAGGGACAGGGATGCCCTGGAGGACGCCCTGGTGCTGCCCGACTACAACCTGATCTCCCAGGACAGCCCCGCGGGCAGAAGAGCCTATGCGGAGAGCTTTGCCATCCAGCACAGGAACACGGACCCCTTCCGGTCCTCCCGCCTTGCGGAGACCTATGACGGCAGCCTTTTCGTGATCCAGAACCTCCCCTCCCTCCCCCTGACCACCAGGGAGATGGACGACGTCTACGCCCTGCCCTACAAAAGGACCTGGCACCCCTCCTACGACGCGGCAGGGGGCGTTCCGGCCCTGGGCGACATCAAATTCTCCCTGACCTCCAACCGGGGATGCTTCGGCGACTGCAGCTTCTGCGCCCTGACCTTCCATGAGGGAAGGATCGTCCAGGTCAGGAGCCACGAATCCATCCTGGAGGAAGCAAGGAACTTTGTAAAGGAAAAGGATTTCAGGGGCAATATCTACGACGTGGGCGGGCCTACGGCGGAGTTCAGGGCCCCCTCCTGCCAGAAGCAGCTGAAGGTGGGGACCTGCGCGGACAGAAGGTGCCTTTTCCCCAGGCCCTGTCCCAATCTCCGGGTGGACCACAGCGATTACTTAAAGCTCCTTCGGGAGATCCGGGCCATCCCCGGGGTGAAAAAGGTCTTTGTCCGGTCGGGCTTCCGCTTCGACTACCTGATGGCAGATCCGGACAAGAGCTTTCTGAAGGAACTGTGCCGGTATCATGTCAGCGGCCAGCTGAGGGTGGCGCCGGAGCACATCTCCGACAACGTTCTTTCCAGGATGGGCAAGCCCCCCGTTTCCGTATACAACGCCTTCCGCAGGGAATTCGAAAAGATCAATCAGAAGCTGGACAAAAAGCAGTACCTGGTGCCCTATCTCATGTCCTCCCATCCGGGCAGCACCTTAAAGGATGCCATTGCCCTGGCGGAGTACATAAGAGAGCTGGGCTACATGCCGGAGCAGGTCCAGGACTTCTATCCCACGCCGGGAACGGTCTCCACCTGCATGTACTATACCGGTCTGGACCCTCTGACCATGGAAAAGGTCTATGTGGCGGTGAATCCCCACGAAAAGGCCATGCAGAGAGCCCTGATCCAGTACCGGGATCCGGCCAACTATGACCTGGTAAAGGAAGCCCTGATCCGGGAGGGAAGAGAGGACCTGATCGGCTTCGGGAAGGAATGCCTGATCCCGCCCCGCAGGATGGGAGGGACCGGCAGAGGCGCCGGAAAGCCGGGCAGGGAAAAGAAGGATGTCTCCGGAAAGAGGACCGGAGAAGACCGGGGAAGAGGGAGCAGCCGCCCCCAGGAACCCGGCAGAAACAGAAAACGCGAAAAAAACGGAGGCAGGAGATGATCTACTGCGTAGAAGACGATGTCGATATCAGAGAACTGATCGTATATACACTGGAGAGCGCGGGCTACCGGGCCGAGGGAATAGGAGACGGAGCGTCCCTTCGCGCCGCCATGGAAAATACCCTGCCGGAGCTGATCCTTATGGATATCATGCTGCCCGGCGAGGACGGGGTCAGTCTCCTGCAGTGGGTGCGGAGCAGGAACGAAACGGCGGGGATCCCCGTCATCATGCTGACGGCCAGGGGATCCGAGTTTGACAAGGTCAGGTCCCTGGATCTGGGGGCGGACGACTATGTCACCAAGCCCTTCGGCATGATGGAGCTTTTATCCCGCATCCGCGCCGTCCTTCGCAGGAGCGGCCGGGGGATCAGGACCACGGTCCTGCAGGCCGGCCCCGTCCTTATGGACCTGGACCGCCACAGCGTAAAGAGCAGCGGCCAGGACGTGACCCTGACCCTCAAGGAATACGACCTTCTGCGCAAGCTCATGGAAAACCTCAACGTGGTCTTTTCCAGGGACCAGCTGCTGGAGGACGTATGGGGCTATGACATCGGCGGGGAGACCAGGACGGTGGACGTGCATGTCAGGAACCTGCGGCAGAAGCTGGGCCTGCCCGGAGAAATGATCGAGACGGTCCGTGGCGTGGGCTACCGCATGCGGGACGTGATGAAAAATGAATAAGAAAAGCAGCAGGAGCCGGGTCAGGAGCATGCGCAGGGAGATCAGACGCTACATTCTCCTGATCATGGCCATTACCCTGGCCATGGTCTACGGCCTGACCATCTTTATCATGTACCGGGAGACCTCGGACCTTGTCAGGGAGCAGATCACCCAGGAGGCCGACTACATAGCGGGCGCCCTGAACGTATCGGGACACGGCTATATGAAGGAACTGGACCAGGCCCTGGTCTCCACCCGCGTGACCCTGATCTCGAAAGAAGGGGACGTGCTCTATGACACGGACGAGGAGGAATTCAGCTTCGAGAACCATCTGGACCGGCCCGAGATCCGGGACGCTCTGGAAAAGGGACGGGGCACGGACCTGCGCAGATCCTCCAGCATCGGAGAGGAAATGTACTACTGCGCCGTTCTTCTGGAGGACGGGAACGTGCTGCGCATCTCCAAGTCGGCAGGCACCCCTCTGGCCATCGCCCTGCATCTGCTGCCTGCCATCCTTCTGCTGGGAGCCGTCATGGTGGTGGCCGCGGTCCTGATGACAGGCTATTCCGTACGCAGCCTGATCCGGCCCATCAACCTCCTGGATCTGAACGAACCCTTAAAGAACGATGTCTATGAGGAGCTGACCCCCCTTCTGCAGAGGATCGACAGGCAGAACCGGGAAAAGGAAGCCGTGGGAGAGATGAGGATGGAGTTTTCCGCCAACGTATCCCACGAGCTGAAGACCCCTCTTACTTCCATTTCGGGCTATGCGGAGATCATGAAGAACGGTCTGGTAAAGCCCGCGGACACCGTCCGCTTCGCGGAAAAGATCTACCGGGAGGCCCGGCGGATGATCACCCTGATCGACGACATCATCCGGCTCTCCAGGCTGGACGAGGGCATCCGCAGTGATCCGGACCAGATCATAGACATGTACGATCTGGCGGCCGAAGTCCTGGCCAATCTGGAGGAAAAGGCCCGGGGCAACCGGGTGGAACTTTCCCAGAGCGGCGTCCACTGCAGGGTCAGGGGAGAAAGGCAGACCCTCTACGAGGTGGTCTACAACCTGGCAGACAATGCCATCAAGTACAACCACCCCGGCGGCAGCGTCTCCATAGAAACGGCCGCCGGCCAGGGCAGGACCCTGATCCGGGTGAAGGATACGGGCATAGGCATTCCCGAGGACCAGAAGGAGAGGATCTTCGAACGCTTCTACCGGGTAGACAAGAGCCACTCCAGGGCCACGGGCGGAACGGGCCTGGGTCTGTCCATCGTAAAGCACGGCATTATGGCTCACCACGGCCAGATTGAGGTGGACTCCGCCCTGGGAAAGGGAACCACCATGACCGTGACCCTGGAAAGCGCCTGAGGGCAGGATGGGATGCTTTAGTAATTTAAAGCTTTTATGTGCTGAGTTTTCTGGTTGCCAAAGAAGAGACGCCGTGGTATATTGTCCACAGGGCTGAAAGGCATTTTTTGAAGAAAGGAAATCCCATGCTCAGAGAAAACGCAGGTGCTTATTTTTACGGCGGTTATTTTTTCGGGACCCTGTTTCATGAACAGAGTTCTTATTCGCCGCGTCGGTAAGCAGGTGCGTCCAGGAAAGCACACAGATCATTCAGATCCCGCTTATCCGTAGGTGATGAGCGGGATTTTTTTAACGGAGGCATAAGAAGATGCAGATGACGATGGAATTCAGAAGAAAGCTCCCCACCCCTCTGGAACTGAAGGACCAGTATCCTGTTTCGGAAAGGGTAAAGAAGCTCAAGGAGGAGAGAGACAGGGCCATAGAGGATATCATGACGGGAAAGGACGGCCGGATGCTCCTGGTCATCGGCCCCTGTTCGGCAGACCACGAGGATCCCGTTCTGGAATATATCTCCCGGCTGCAGAGGCTTCAGGAGAAGGTGGAGGACCAGATCTTTATCGTGCCCAGGATCTATACCAACAAGCCCAGGACCGTGGGGACGGGCTACAAGGGCATGCTGCATCAGCCGGATCCGGAAAAGAAGGAGGACATGCTGGGAGGCATCATCGCCATCCGGACCCTTCACATGCGGGCCGCGGAGGAGTGCGGCTTTACCTGCGCCGACGAGATGCTCTATCCCGAGAACCACAGGTACCTGTCGGACCTGCTCTCCTATGTGGCCATAGGGGCCAGATCGGTGGAGAACCAGCAGCACCGTCTGGTGGCCAGCGGGATCGGGATCCCGGTGGGCATGAAGAATCCCACGGCCGGCGACCTGACCGTCATGATGAATTCCATCCACGCGGCCCAGAGCGCCCATACCTTCCTCTACAGGGGCTGGGAAGTGTCCACGCCGGGCAATCCCTTCGCCCACGTGATCCTCAGGGGCTACGTGGACAGATACGGCAGGAGCCACCCCAACTACCACTACGAGGAGCTCAGGAACGTACAGGACCTGTACGCAGAAAGAGACCTTGCCAATCCGGCCGTCATCGTGGATACCAACCACTGCAACTCGGGCAAAAAGTACGAGGAGCAGATCAGGATCTCCAAGGACGTGCTTCACAGCCGCAGGCATTCGGACGACCTGCGCAGACTGGTCAAAGGTCTCATGATCGAAAGTTATCTGGAGGACGGCTGCCAGGGAATCCACGAACACTCCTACGGCAGGTCCATTACCGACCCCTGCCTGGGATGGGAAAAGACGGAAAGACTGGTCCTGGATCTGGCGGAGGACTGGAAAAGATGATCAGCCCTGACGCCTGGTCCTGACGGGACGGCCCTGCCTGCCCGATGTCCTGGCGGAAGAGGTATATTTTGAGGATCTTCTGGATCCGGAGGCTTTCTCCGGTCCGGGGATCCTCTTTTCTTTTCTGGCCTCCTGGTTTTCGGAGGGCAGGGTGTTCCCCGGAAGATGCTCCAGCAGCAGGGGGCAGCTGGCCTTCTGGGTCATGGCCAGATTGAAAAGAGGGGTCTGGCCGTAGGAGAGGGCGTAAAGGGGAAAGAGCCTGATAAAGAGAGAGGCTGTCACGGCCGTATCCGTCACGGCGTTGTGGAATCTTCCCTTTTCCCTGGGAAGCCCCATGACCGCAGCTTCCTTTTCCAGGGACAGGAGCTGGGCGTTGTCATAGAGGCACTGAAGAAGGATGGCCACGTCGATGTATTTGCCGGACTGGAGGGGAAGGGGCTTGGTCAGCCGGTTCCTTTCGTAGATCAGGTGGAGGAGCTCGAAGTCCCTGACCGGGGTCTGGCCGCAGATGGCGGATACGCCGGAAAGGAAGTCATCGATCTGCAGGGCTGCCTGCATTTCGGGAATGCCCTTTTTCTCCAGCAGGTCCCGGCCTATGCCGGTGAGCCTTTGGACGTAGGGAGAGATGGAGACCCCCTCCGGCAGGGCGATATACATATTCAGTTCCTCTTTTAATTCGTAGGCGAGGCCGTTCCATTCCAGGATCAGGCCCGCAAACTGCATGGGATAGTCATCCTGCATTTCGAAGTCCAGGACGGCGATCCTCTCGATGGGAGAGGCGCATTTTTCCAGCCGGTCCAGGTTGCGGTTATGTCTGTCCTTCATGGGCCCAGAAAGGAGAGGAAGGCGTTCCCTGTCCGTACAGAGGGCATGGCTGCAGGCGGAAAAGGCGCTGCATCCGGGGCAGGCGGGAGAAAAGATCAGCTCTTTTCCGGCCCTGTCCTCCGGGTCCATGGTGTGGACGGAGGGGAGGGTATACTTGGCGGGATTGGCCATCCTGTACTTTTTCAGGATCCGGTAGGTCCTGGCAGAGAGGTCGTCCGCCCTGACCGCGATCTGGCAGGGGGCATCGAAGGGATCGCGGCTGAAGTCCCGGCGTCCCATGCCGAACACAAAGATCTTTCCGGTGCTTTCCGGGTCCGGGAAAAGGCTGGTCCAGAGAACGGTGTCGGACCGGGTCAGGTCCGTCTCTTCCCCGTCCTCCCCCAGGAAGCGGTAGTACTTTTCTTCCTCGTCGTAGAGGGCAGAGCCTCTTGTCATTTCCGGCAGGCGCAGGGAGGGATCCGCGTATGCAGTTGTCAGGACCTTGTAGAGAGCGAAGATCCTGTAGGGCAGAGCGTTGACCCTGCTTCCGTAGAAGACAAGGCACCTGTCCGTATATGCCCTGATGATTTCTGTCTTGTCCATAATGGCCGCAGGGCGCCGCCTCTTATGCGGCTGCCCTCATGGGCGCATAAGCCGCCCATGTCCTCCTTTCCTCTGCAGGATCACCTGCTTTTTTCCGAATCATACTTCAGGATGCAGTAAAAGATAATCTAACACAAAAGGCCCTGCCTTGTCCACCCAAATCCTTTCCGCCCTCTGCTCCCCGGGGAAAATCAAATGAAGGAAGTGCTCATTTTTTGTGGATTATGAAGGCCCGAAGTGATAATATAAAAAGGTGCATGGCTGAAAAAGAAAAACGAAATAAGGAGAAATTTACTGTTTTGAAAACGAATATACTGCGCCTGATCGCCGCCGCGGCGGTCATCCTTCTTGCCATAAACGGTATCAGAAACTTCCGCTCCCGGGAAGAGGTCCCGGAGCTCACCGCCGGATCCTTCAGCGCCCCCGGTACCTATACGGCCTCGGCCCAGGGCTATGCGGGCCCCGTGGAGGTAACGGCCGTCTTTACCGACTGCCAGGTCACCAACATCACCATCCGGTCCGACGAGGACCCCGGGATCGGAAAGATCGCCATGAGTGAAATGGCCTCCCGCATCGTTTCCGGCCAGTCCCTTTATACAGACACCGTATCCGGCGCTACCGTCAGCGGAAGGGCCTTCCAGGACGCCTTCCAGGTCTGCTGCTCCGAGGCGGGAGCCGACGAGGAGACCATGGCCATGCTGCTGGAGGGCATCGAGAAGGCCAAGGCCCAGGCCGTGGCAGCTGCCGAAGAGGAGGAAAAGCCGGAAGAGCCTGTGGAGGAAGAGCCCAAAGAAGAGGAACCCGAAGAGCCTGTCGAGGAAGTGGAGCAGGTGCAGCAGGAAGAAGAGCCCGAGGAGGAAGAGGAGGAAGAGCCTGAAGGCATCTCCCATATCGACGCCATCATCGCCGCCGAGCATTTCTGGGGCCACTATCCTTCCGAGCAGCCCGCCGGCTATGACGAAGGCTATGTCTACGATACCTATATCAGCGGCTATCCTTCCGACGATTATCCCTACTATATCATTACCCTGATCATCGCCAACTATGAGGAAGGCATTCAGCAGGAGTACGCCAAGGCCAGAGTCGACATGTATACCGGCGAGGCCACGGCATACTGATCGAAGCCTCTTTCGTAAAAATATCGGAAATCATAAAAGCTCCTTAAGGAGGACCGGAATAAACCGGCTTCCCTAAGGAGCTTTTTCTCTGCGCTTTTCCTGTTTCCCGTGCCTTTTCAGGGCAGAAGGGGCATCAGGGTATTGGCGATATCGGCGGGCATGGGATCTCCCTCCTGCCAGTTTTCCACAACGATCATGAAGGCGGTCTGCTTTTCCCGGCTGACCCCCATAAGAAGGCGGTTGACAGTGCCATTTCCCTGTTCGGCGGTGCCGGTCTTTGCCATATCCACCAGAGAGGAGAGGCCCTTGCCCCCTTCTCTGTAATACTGCTTTGTGGCCCGGGACCAGTAGTCCGAAAGGAGAGAAGCCGTTTCCGGGCTGTAGAGGGTCTTTGTCTTTCCGGTCGCCTCTCCCGCGATGACGGCAGGCAGGGCGGCTTTGCCGCCGCCGGCGGCGGCCCCTGCGATCATGGCCATGTCGATCACGCTGACCTGGGTGCTGCCCTGGCCGATCAGTGACCAGAGGCTGCCCGCCTTATAGTCGATAAAGGAGGTGGAGGAGACGGTCTTGTCCAGTTTTCCCACGGAGTTGAGGCTGCTGCCGCTGACGCCGTTGACGTTGAAGCCCAGCTGTCTGAGGGTCTGGGCGGCGGCGTCCACGTTCAGGGTCCGGATCAGCTGGGCGAAATAGACGTTGCAGGATACGCCCAGAGCCCCCACCAGGTCGTGGGTCCCGTGGCCGCCTTCCTTATCGCCCAGGCAGGTCACGTCCATGCCCCCCTCCGTTTCGAAGCGGCCGCTGCAGTCGAAGACGGCCTCTGCCAGGGAGGGATCCTGCTCCAGGGCGCAGATGGTGGTGACCACCTTCATGGTGGAGCCGGAGATGTAGGAGGCGTCCAGGCAGCGGTTTAAAAGACGCCCGTCGTCCGCGTTTTCCTCCCCGGGAGCCAGGAAGGAGGCGGAGGGCAGGGAGAGAAGGGTATAGACTTCTCCCGTCTTATAGTTGTAGGAAAAAAGGCAGCCCCTTTTTCCCTGAAAGGCATCCTTCAGAGTCACCTGGTCCTGGATGGGCAGGAGAGTGGTCTCCAGGGACTTCCAGGACTTGTCCGAAAGGCCCGCCTCTCCCGTCAGGGCGTTGAAGCCGGAGGGCTTCAGCTTCCCGGAATAGCGGCGGGAGATGGTGTTGTCCGCCGACCAGCCGTTGCCGGTAAGGTTGCCTGTCACGGAGTCGAAATCGGTCTCGCCTCCCGAAAGGACGCCGCCCTTTCTGTCCGTAATGACGGAGGACCTGCCGGTCCTTTCCGTGAAGGTGCGGGCGCTGATCTGGGAGGCGGCCAGGCTGATGCGGACCAGGGAGGCCGGCAGCATGAAGAGCAGGACCAGGGCCAGAGCCAGGATCAGTTTTCTGTATCTTTTTTCCGAACGGTGCATAGGACCTCCTTCAGGCGGGGTACTGCCGCCTTCAGGTTATCTCTGCCAAGCCTGAAGAGGCCGGAGAGGATATCGACATTTTCCGTTTCCCTGACCTGGGAGTCCGTGCTTTTCAGAATGGGGCACTCCGCCGCCATGCACATGCCGGTCAGGGCCCCGAAGCAGACCATGGAGGATCCGCCCAGAGAGAGCAGGGGAGCCGTGATCCCGGTGAAGGGGATCAGGTCTATGCTGCCTCCGAAATTCAGGAATACCTGGGCAAAGATCAGCATGGAAGCCTGGACCAGGACCAGGTGGCTGAAGGGATAGACGCTGTGGTTGCCGGCGGCCTGCCAGATCAGGATGACGTAGGCACCCAGAACGATGAGGAGAATCCCGGCGCCGAAAACGGCCAGCAGGGCCCCCAGGGCCATGTCGGAGTCAATGGCATAGATGGATTTAAGGCTGCCTGCATGGCCTGCTCCCACGCCGTTTAAAAGGCCGCCGAAAAGGATGGCTTCCAGCAGGTCCGCCTGCTGATGGACTCCGCCGGGCCTTTCCATGGCATGGCCCCAGTTGGCCAGTCTTGCCGAGGCATAGGCGGAATGGCGGATCAGCCAGGCAAAGGCGGTAAAGGCTCCCGCCACCAGCAGCAGGGCCAGCTTCCAGCTGTCCAGCAGATAGAAGACCTGGACCACCAGAAGAAGGAAGATGACGGCGGCGTTGCCCATGTCGCTGAGCTTTAAAAGGATCAGGCAGGAAGCAAGGCACAGGGCGAAGCTGACGGCGCATCTCTGCCATCTGCGGTAGGAGGCGGCGCCCAGGAAGATCAGAAGGATCTTGACCATCTCGCCGGGCTGGACGGACACTCCACCTATAAAGAGCCAGAGCCTTGCCGTGGTATAGCCGCCGGGAGGGGCGGAGCCCAGGAAATAGTTGAGGGCAAGAAGGAGGACGACGCTGCCGGCCCCCAGGTAAAAGAGGAGGTCGGAGACGGCGCATCTTCCCGCCAGGAAGAGAAAAACGGCGGCTGCTGCGGCCATAAAGAGGCACTGGTAGATCAGATGATCCCTGATATTGCCCAGAAGGAACTGAATGGTGCAGCCGCAGGAGGAGAGGATGGAAAGAGACAGGATCATGCTCTGCAGGCGGATCCCCTTTCCCATGTCCATCAGGAAGGCGGCCAGGGCCATAAATGAGGCAAGCAGCATGGCCGTCCGGTAAAGGCTGAATGCGCTGGGTCCAAGATCCGGGTCGGCGAGGCTGCTTACGTAAGTCATGAGCAGTATGGAAAACAGGATCGTCAGGAAGGGTGCTCCCAGACGGGGAAGAGTCTTTTTCATCGCGATTTCCCCTTTACATTGACATAGCGCACGGCGGTCCTGCCCAGCATGATCTCATCCCCGTCCTCCAGAAGGGTACCTTCCAGGGGCACGCGGATGTCGTTGACGTAGACGTCGCTGGTATAGGACCTGCCGCCGCGGGTGTGGCAGATGGGCTTGATCCGATAGGTCCGGCCGTCATAGAGCATGGCAGCGTGGATCCTGGAGACATAGGGGTCCCCGGAAAGGCACAGATCGCACTTGCTCTGCATCCTGCCTATGATATAGGTGGCGGACCAGAGGTCGCAGGTCAGATCCTTTTCGGACCCGGGCTTTCTGACCAGGAGCCTTTTGTGGATCTTTTTCTTGTAGACCCTGGCCCTGGCTTCCATTTCCTGGCGTCCGGTATAAAAGATGGCAGCAAGGGCCCCGAAAGCGGCCAGACAGATGAGAAAGAACATGGCTGCCTCCCGGCTCAGCCCCTGAGCCTTTTCAGGCCCGAGGTGATGAGGCTGGCAAGGACGCCCAGCACAAAGCCCGCGGCCAGGCAGACAAGGCCCACCACAGTCTTTCTGACGGCCTCCGCCTGCACGATGACATAGGAGCCGCTCTGGGACAGGGTCACGGAGAGCATGTATTTAAGGCCCAAGGCCAGGCCCAGCAGGAGGATCCCTCCGACCACAGCCTCGAACACGATGGCTGCCATCAGGGGGCCTGTGGAAGAACGGCCGTTTTTCTGTGATCTGCTAGTCATTTTTTCATTCCCTCTTTCACGTAAAGATGTGCTTTCGTCTTCGATGCCGGCTCTTTCCAGGAGCAGGGGCCAGGTGGAAGAGCCCGTATCCTCCGAAAGCAGGGGAGCCAGGCGGGCTGCCTTTTCCAGGACGGGCCTGTCGCTGCAGTTCAGCCTTCCTCCTGCCCAGTGGCTGAGGACGGCTCTTTCTCCTCCGTCGAATCCGGTCCTCTGCATCAGCGCATAGTCCTTTTCGGCGCAGAACTTCAGGATGCAGCCGATGCCTTCCGAGGCGGTCTGGATGCCGGTATGGAAGGACAGGCGGGGACGGATCTCTTCCGGCACCATGGGAAGGAGCCAGCAGAGGCACTCCGGAGCCGCGGAGGGTTCCTGGAGGGAGACCATGACCTGTCCGGACTTTCCTTCCGCCGCATAGAAAAGCGACATGAGAAGGGCTTTCTGCAGGCTGTCCGCGGGGATCCTTGAGGGCTTTGAGAGCTCTCCGGACAGGGAAAGAAGTTCCTCCGGCTCTTCATAGACGGGAAGGAGGGAGCCGGAAGAGGCAAGGTCTTTGTCCGCGGCGTTTTCCAGGGCGGAAAAGAGGCGGGCGGTCCTGCCCAGAAGGAAGGCTGCGTCCTCCCGGGAACAGAGCAGGTTCAGGACCATGCTGTGGGCTCTTTTTTCTCCCGCGTTGCCTTTGGGCTGGCGGATGATGACGGCGAAAAGGCACATGCCCCCGGCAAGGGGAAGGAAGGCGAAGCGCCTTGCGTAATCGTCGGACGTGCCCTGGCCGCAGAGCCGTCCGCAGACGGTGCGGATCTCCGCCAGATATTCTGTGGGGAAGCCGGGGCTCCTGTCATAGAGGTCATAGCCCCGGTCTCTGTTTGCGTAAATAATTTCGTATATCATTTTTTCCGATCCGTTTTTTTACTGTACGGGGAAGATCCCCAGTGTGTTGAGGGCCCAGATCAGAGGATCCAGCACGTTGATGGGATTGTTGAAGTCCTGTACGCCGCCAATGTTCTCGCAGGACTTGACCAGAAAGCCCCGGTAGAGGCCGGTGCCGGTCAGAAGCCTGGCCAGGTTGTGGCAGCGGGTGACGATATAGTCCTGCAGGGCCATTCTGGGGACCAGCTGGCGCATGCGGTAGCCCGCGTTGACGGCAAAGGTCTTGCTGTCGATCAGGGGCACCGTCCCGGAAGGATCTCCGGGGTGGGAGGGCTTTTCCTCCATGAGCTTGTCCGCGTGGGTCAGGATCAGGCCCACCGGCCTGCCGGACAGATCCGCGTTGTTGCGCAGGGTGTTGTAGGCGCTGGTCTCCTGGTCCGCATGCTTGTCGGACTTGACGGTGCTGTCCACGATAAAGAAGAGGTCCGGTCCGGCGTATTCGCTGCCCTGGGCGGCGAAGGTGGCCCAGTCGGAGCTGTAGTTCTGCCAGTCGTAGCTGCCCCATTCGGCGCTTTCCTTGGCGGGAGCGAAGAGCTCGCCCGAAAAGTCCCTGAGAAGGACGCCCGCAACGCCCTTTCCTTCCCGGTCACTGATTACCAGATAGGTGGTGCGGCCTATGCTGCCGGGAACGGTGGGCTCGGCCTTGATCCTGTTGCCGGAATAGCCCGCGGGCTCCAGGTGCATGGAATAGCCGGCCTCGTTGAGGCGGGCCAGGTTGTTGGTGTTGGCTATGGCGGTCAGCCAGGCGCTCTTTCCCGCCGAGGTCAGACCGGCCAGGGCGATGACGTAGAGGGGATAGATCCCGTAGTGCCTGGGAAGGACGGTGTTGTAATTCCTGCATTCGGGGCAGGAGTGGAGCATGGTCAGCTCTTCCTTTTCGCTCCTTCCCTCCGTCTGGCGGATCACGGTGATGGAGTAGGGAACGCCCTGCTCCTTTTTGCCGATCCGGGTGGAGAGCTGGAGGGTAAAGCCGGGATTTGCCGTTCTTTCGGGATCGTCCGGGAAATAGGGGTCCACCCGGTAGGTATGGTTCTGTCTGGAATAGCTGAGCCTTGCGCCTATGGCAGAGGGCGCGTTGTAGTAATAAGCCATGCGGAAGATCTTGCCGCATCTGGGACAGATGCATGTTCCGGCTTTAAGCATGTGATGCCTCCTCGTAGGTGACAAAGGTGAGGGCGTACTGGGGGATCCTGGCGCCCTGGGGGGTGGTGCTGTAGAGGATCAGGGGCCGGTCGGGGATCAGCTGGATATCCTCCTGGCCCAGAAGGAAGCAGGTCCCGGGACTATACTCGAAGAGGAGCTCCGCGGAAGGAACGGGAGAATCCATGACCACCTGGTAGGTGCCTTCCTGGTCCAGGACCTTGACTCTGTCCCGGCTGCCTATGGCGGCGGTGCCGGAAAGCTGCTGGATCCGGATAAAGGAAGGGGCGTAGAACGGGGAAGCCTGGGGAGAGAGGGTCTCTCCGGCGAAGGAGGCAGGGGCGGGGTCGTCGTATTCGGGAACGTCCCGGGGCTCTGCCTTCTGGAAGGGAGAGGGGGCGGCGCCGCCGCCTCTTGTCTCGTAGCGGATGTCCGAGCCGTCGTTCCAGGTCTCGTATCCGTCCTCTTTATCTTCTCCGGGCGCATCATGGGATAAAAAGCCCAGAAGGATCCGGATTATGGGGATCAGGAGCAGCACCAGCAGGGTAAAAATGCCTGCCGGCTTCATCCCGGCAATGGCGTCCAGAAGAGGC
This sequence comes from uncultured Lachnospiraceae bacterium, assembly GCA_946614165.1. GTDB lineage: Bacteria > Bacillota > Clostridia > Lachnospirales > Lachnospiraceae > CAG-791. The sequence continues at coordinate 4,178 of CAMOGQ010000034.1, read as the reverse complement.
GCTGCCACTTCCGGCATCACCAGCCCGGCAATGATATAGAGGAACAGAACCAGTGCTTCCAGTATGACGAGTCTTGTAAAGCCTTTTTTCAGATTTTTCAAGGGAACGTCCTTTCTGATGCTTTCCTTCGAAGTACGTAGATCTCACGGCCATCCTGCCCCAGTGCGTAGAGGGCGTCGGGGCCCACAAAGAAACCGTTTTCCGTATCCGGACCGGATTTCCGGGCTCCGTAAGAAGAGGTTTCCTCATAGGAGGAGTAATCCCAGTCCGGGGAGGCGGAAGCGCTCCCGGTCTCTGCCTTCGTTTTCGAACTTCCGGCCCCGGTAAGATCCAGGTCTGAGATCCGGAGATTTTTTACGTCGTACCAGTCCGCAGCATCGTCGCTGCTTCTTTTTTCGGGATCCGAATAGATCACTGCCTGAAGATGACGTCCGTAGCGCTCCACGGAAAGGCGCTCGCACTCATCCAGAATGTCTCCGAACTGTACTTCCTCCAGCTCTGCCGGGGAAGGAACGGAAGGGGTGAAGATGCAGACAGTGCCCAGGAAGGACTGGCTGCCTTCTTCCTGAAGATAGTCCTTTACATAAAGGAAGGCGTCCCTGAAGCCCCGGGCCAGGGATCCGGAGGGATCCGTCAGACGGACCATCTGGGGAAGGTAACGGTCCATAAGATATTCGCGGGAATAAAGGTGGAGGGGCATCTCTGTGCCGGCATAGCGGGGATCCGCTCCGTTTCCGGACCGGAAGGTGATAAAGCCCGCATGGAAGGAAGAGGGAGGCTCCCCTGTCCTTTTGTGCTTTTTGACTTCCTTTCTCCAGGCGTCCTCCATGGCCAGGCGGTAGGAGCCCATCATCTCCGCGGGAACGGAGGTGTTGAGAAGAAAAAGGGAATACTGGACCTCTTTTTCCTCTTCCGAAGACGCATCGGGGGATCCGCCTCCTGCAGCAGCCTCATCGGGTCCGGGAGAGGGGGCTTCTTCTTCCTCTTCTCCTTCCAGGGGGCCTTCCATGGTCACGGCCATGTCCAGGATGTCTCCCAGGCGCTGGCGGAAAAGGTCGATGCCCGGACGGGCATCCGGCCAGAGGAGGGTGGACTGGCGGAAGAGGCGCTGGACCTTGTTGAGAATGGCGGAGTCGATCTCCTCCTGCCAGCGGAATTCTTCACCCAGCTCCTTTTCCAGCCAGCGGAAATCCCTGGTCTGGTAGCGGGAGATCACGTCCTCGTAGGCGTGGAGCCAGAGTCTGTCGCTGTCGGCCTCATTCATCTGGGCCCTGTGGATCCAGTCCCTGAGGGGCCTGTTGCCGGAGAAGAGCCGGCCAAGGATCAGGCCCAGGGCGAATACGTCGGTCTTCTGGTTCTGGCCGCTTGTCTGGTAGAAGCTGATGACCGGGTCGTTTTCGGGAATGATGTCCTCGGGGGCCGTATTGGATTCGGAGAACTGGGACCGATAGGTATTGTTGAAGCTCTTGCCGTCGGAATCCTCCAGGCGGATGGTGGCGAAGTCAATCAGGGAGGCCACCTTTCTCCTGCCTTCCGTGAGGATCAGCACGTTCTCCTCCTTCAGATCCCGGTAGGCCACGATCCTGCGCCCGTCCCTCTGGACATGGCGGTAGAGTTCCTGGAGACCTTCGCAGATCTGGTCCAGGATATCCAGCCTGGCGGTGACGGGAAGGGAGGAGAGGTCGATGAAGCCCGTGGAGTGATCCAGACTGTCGTTGATCAGGTCAAAGAGAGAGAGGCCGTCCGGCTCCAGGATCATGATCCTGCGGCCGTCCAGGGACTCGTCGATCTTTCCCTCCCTCCGCAGCTGGCGGGAGACCATGTCTCCGTTCTCGTCCAGGGCGATATGGTGCATGAGGTGGTCGCCCCGGAAATCGGCAGCGTCCCAGTAGTCCCTGTCGGCAGGCCTTCCGGAGCGTCTGGAGTAGACGGTCACGATCTTCAGGCAGTAGTCCCTGCCGCTGTAGAAGGGGCCGCCCTCCGGCACCTCCCCGGTGAAGCGGATCCTGAGGATCTCCTTGGTCGGGGAGCTGTGGGCGCCGGGCATGGATTCTCCCTCGTAGGGATAGTCTCTGTATTCAGTTCCGTCCTTGCTGTAGCGAAAAATACCTTTTGACATGAATACCTCTGTCAGCTGACCAGTATCCTTGCGGCCAGCATTGTGAAATTGTCGTCCGAATCGGAATCCTGTACGTCTTCATAGACCTGTTCCACCAGGTTCTGCATGCTGACCGCTCTCCTGGTCAGCTCCTGCAGGCGGCTGGGAGGAAAAACGGAAAGGGCGCCGTCGCTGCCCATGAGCAGTATGTTGGAGGCTCCCAGGGCTTCCCTGAAAAAGGGGATCTCATCCTCCCTGATCCTTCTGGGGTCCCCCAGGGCCCTGCACAGATGATTCTTGGAAGGGGAGTAGACGGCCTGGTCCCGGGTCATTTTTCCGTCCCTGACCTGGATGGCCGCTTCGTTGTGGCTGAAAAAGAGCTCTGTCAGAGCAGGGTCCTTGTCGGAATCCTTCAGAAGATAAATGGGGGAGTCCCCTATGTTGCAGGTGTAGACGTAGCCCCCGAAGACCACGGCGATGCTGATGGTGGACCCGTTGTCGCCGGGCCTGGTGCGAAGGGCCGTATCGGCCCGTCTTACCGCGTCCTTCATGGCCTGCAGGATCAGGCCGTAGCGCCGGTCCTCGTCCATGACGGCCAGGTCTCTTGATCTGGCCAGGAGGCCTCCCAGGGATTTATAGGCCGCGTCCAGGGCAAATCCGGAGGACTCCTTTCCGTTGGCGGAGGAGATGCCGTCCAGAACGGCCTGGATAAGGATCTGGCCCGAACCGTCGGGCCTGGCGGATCCCGTCATGATAAAATACGCGTCCTGGTTCTCGGGACGGTTGTGTCTGTATGTAAACTGATGACTGTCCTGTACTGTGATCAATTCCGGTCCCCCCTCAGCGGAACGTGGCATTGCTGCCGCTTACGTCTTCGTCTTCCTCTTCTCCGTCCGGGTCGTCCTCGTATTCGGCGCTGCCGCCAAGACCGGAAACGGATTCCTTAATGCCGGACAGAATGCTGGAGAAAAAGCCGCGTCCCTTCTTTTCGGCCACGTATTCCTCCTCTTCTTCTTCGCCTTTTCCGCCGATCAGATCGTTCAGAAAGGCTCTGGCGTCCGGTCTCAGGGAGGGGAAGGGGGAGAGGCACCTGGTGAGCAGGGATTCATGGCCCTGGGGCATGCCCTGGATCCTGAAGGAGGTGCCGGTCCAGCTGGCCACCTCCACGCCCAGGTAGGCGACGGAATAGACGTCGGTCTTTTCGGAGGCGCCTTCCTTGCCGGCTTCCCTGGGCATCTCGTCCGGATAGTCATAGGTGCCGGACTGGCCCCGCAGGGGAAGGATGGTCACGTTTTTCAGCTGCTGGTCCCTCCAGCTGCAGAAGACCGTGTCCAGACTCAGGCAGGAGAGGGAGGTATATTCCCGGATGCCCGTATGGTCGTTGGATGCATGGCGCCTGCAGCGGTCGAAGGCAGTGATCTGCTCCAGCAGCTCCTTCATGAGCCAGACCGGATCCACCTCGATATGGTCCTGCAGAAGCTCTCTTAAGGAGAGGGCGTCCACGGGCCTTCTGAAGTGGTAGCACCAGTAGGGGCCGTGGATGCTCCTGCCCGTATAGTGCATGGTCCTGAACTCTTCATAGCTGTTGATGGTCATCTGTGTGATATTTGAAAAATAGCGGTCCAGTTCGTCTCCCTCGCCCTGGTCGGGACGCAGGATAAAACGGATCTCGGGAAAGCCGTTCGGGTCTTTCGTATCCACGATCTTGCCCCCGAAGGCCAGTTTTTTGGACTGGTTGTAGAGATCCTCAAAGGAACCGCTCCGCTCTGTATATGTTTCGGGCCTGGGCCTGCCCGCTGCCCCGCCAGCTGCTGCTGTCCTGGAGCGGACCGGCCTGCCTTTCAGGTTTCCGTCGATCTGCATGCCGGATTACCTCCTGCAAAAAATTTCCTTAATGTCAATGTACCGCAAAGATTCTTCCACTTTCCTATCAGAACTTGTTAATGAGAAGGTGCCTCGGTCTGGGCGATGCGGCTGAAGGCGATCACGTCGAACTGGAAGAAGCTTCTGGGATAGAGCAGGGCATAGTTGGCCTCTACCAGCATGAGATTGATCTGTCCCAGGCTGCAGCCCATCTTGA